>VAXX01000196.1 GCA_005885115.1 Actinomycetota bacterium
GAGGTCGAACTGGATGTCGGGCAGGGACGCGGCCATCGTGTCGGCCAGCGCCACCCGGTCCGGGATCCAGGCCAGTTCCTTGAGCATCTCCGGTACCGCCAGGGTGGCCAGGGCGGCACCACCGCCGATCAACAGACCGCGCCGGCTGACGGCGGCCGAGCCGTCCGTGCGTACGTGCTGACCCCCACGCTGAGGGAGTCGTCGTTGACTCATCGGGGTCTCCAGGGTGCGTCGAGGGATGGGCTGACCCCTGCAAACTAGGACGATCAGTCAGACACATCCATGACGAGATACCACTAGGGCATACCGGTCAGGGTCCGTAACGATGCTGATCTATTGACAACGTTGGCTGAACGCGGGGCTACTACGCGGCTGGCTCCGGTGCGGCCGCGGGGGCGCTGATCCGCCGGATCAGCGGCACGGCGGCACCGGGCAGGCTGGACACGAGCACCAGCGCCCCGTACACCACGGCGGTGGAAACCCCCTGCGCGGCGGTCAGGCCGGCGGCGCCGAACGCCCATGCGGCCACGCCCTCGCGCGGCCCGAAGCCGCCGATGTTCGCCGGCAGTCCCATCGCCAGCAGCGCCAGCAACGTCAGCGGGGCCAGCCGGGACAGCGGCGCGGTCGCGCCGGCGGTGTGCGCGGCGACCAGGAACGTGGCCAGGTGGCCGAGGACGACCACGGCGGACGCGACCACGATGCCCAGCCAGTTGCGGCGGCCCAGCAGCCCCTCGCGGATGTCGGACCGCGCGGTACGCAGCGCCCGCGCCCACCGGGACGCTCCGCCGTTGGGCAGCACCCGGGCCAGCAGTACGGCGGCGAGCCCGCCGAGCAGCACGAGCCCGGCCGCGACCGGCAGGTACGCGCGGACCGGCGACGGGAAGACCGACAGCACGACCAGTGCGATGGCGGCCTGGACGACCTGTCCGGCGGAGCGTTCCCACACGACGGCGCGGATGCCCCGGCCGACGTCGCCCACGTCGCGTCCGTGGCGTACGGCCCGGTGCACGTCGCCCAGGACGCCGCCGGGCAGCGTCGCGTTGAGGAACACCGAGCGGTAGCAGTGCACGACGGCGGTCCACACCGGCAACCGGATACCCAGTCCCCCGGCGACCAGGCTCCACCGCCAGGCGCAGCACCAGGTGGTGAGCGCGCCGATGCCCAACGCCGCCCCGAGCGCCCAGCCGTCGATCAGCCGCAGCCCGTCGAGGAACGCACCGGTCCCCAGCCGCCACACCAGGAACGCCAGGATGCCCACCCCGCCGAGCACCCGTACCCAGGACCACAACGACCGTCGCACCGGTACGGGCCTCCTCCTTTGTAGCGACTCCTGCACGGCGTACACGTGCCGGGGCGGCAAACGGTTCAGTGCGTACCGGCCAGCAGGTCCTGGTGACCGACCACCACCGTCAGGGCACCCTCGGCCAGCTGCGCCGCCCGGCGACGCGCGTACGCCGCCACCGCGCCCGCCAGGTCCGGCTCCTGGGCGCACGCCGCGGCCAGCCAGCCCGCGAGCCACTCGGAGATCAGCTCGGCGTCGTCGGCGCCCAGCCGCCACGGAGTGGATCGCAGCAGGACCCCGACGCCGCGCCGCCGGAACGCCGCCACGGTGACCTCGACCGCGTCCGGCCCGAGCAGGCTCCGGCCGCCGGTCGTGCGCCGCTGGTGGGCGTTGAACGCCGCGGCGATCCGCCCGTCCAGCGGATCGGCCGGGGTCAGCTCGACCCGCCCGGTCACCGACAGGGCCAGCAGCGCCGGGCACGCGGCGGCGACACAGGCGGCCACGATCCGCTCGACCTCGGCCGCGGTCAACATGTCCAGCAGCGCGGAGGCGGTGATCAGGCCGGCCCCGGCGAGGTCGGCCGCGGTCAGCCGGGTGATGTCGCGCAGGCGGGTCCGCACGCTGGCCGGGCCGCCGTCGGCGGCGGCCCGGGCCAGCAGGACCGGGTCGCGGTCGTACAGGACCCAGTGCTGGGGACCGGGCAACCGGGGCGCGAGCCACCGACCCATCGAGCCGGTACCGCAGCCCAGGTCGTGGACCGTGGCGGGTGGGCACGGACGGAGCAGCTCCGCCAGCTCGACCGACCGGGCCGCGGCGTCCGCGGGCTCCCGCAGGGCGAGCCAGTCCGGCGTCACGATGGGTACGTCCGGGTTCACGGGTACGTCGGAGTTCACGCGTACGTCCGGGTTCACGCCGGTACCCGGTCCAGGACCCGAGCTATCCGCTGTGCGGTGACCGTCCAGCCGGTCAGGGTCGTCCGCCGGTCCCGGGCCGACCGGCGCAGCCGGTGCCGCAGTTCCGGCCCGGTGAGCCAGCGGCGTAGCGCCCCGGCGAACGCGGCCGGATCATCCGGCGGTACCAGCAGCCCCGGCACCGTACCGTCCGGCGCCCGGCCCAGCGCCTCCGGCAGCCCCCTGACCGCCGTCGCCAGTACCGGGATGCCGCGAGCCAGCGCCTCGGTGACCACCATCCCGTACGTCTCCCCGAGCGAGGCGAGGACGAACAGGTCGGCGGCGGCGTACGCGGCGTCGAGCGCCGCCCCGGTACGCGGTCCGGCGAAGTGGATCCGGTCGGCGAGGCCGTACTCCCCGGCCCGCCGGCGGACCCGGGCGGCGAAGTCCGGGTCGCGGCTGAGCGAGCCGACGCATACGCAGCTCCAGGGGAGATCGACCATAGCGAGTGCCTCGACCAGCCGGTCGTGCCCCTTGCCCGGCGTGATCGCCGCGACGCACAGCAGCGCCGAGCCATCCGCCGACCCGGGCGCCAGGTCAGCGCAGTCCACTCCGGGCGTGGCGACGTGTACCCGGTCGGCGGGCAGGGCGTACCGGTCCAGCAGCCGGTGCCGGCTCCACTGGCTGGTCGTGACGACCGCGACGGCGTACCCCAGGGCCGCGCCCTCCGCGTCGTCCTCCAGCGGCAGGTGCACGAGGACGACCAGCCGCAACCGGCCGGCCTCGGGCCCGAGGACGTCGGGTACCGCCGAGGCGATCAGCCCGTCCAGCAGGACCAGCGCGTCGTCGGGCAGCGCCGCGAGGACCCGGGTCAGCGCGGCCCGCCCAGTCCCACTCACCCGGGGCCAGGCGCCGGGGACGGCGTACTCGCGGACCGTCCAGCCCAGGGTCGTCAGGCCGGTACAGACCCGCCGGTCGTACCGGTTCCCGCCGCTGGGTACCGCCGGATCGTCGATGTCGTTGGGGAGCACCACGTGCAGCTCGGTCATAGCGACCGTTCGTAGCTGGCCCAGGCGATGTGCGACTCGTGGAGCGCGACGGTGAGCCCGGTCAGCCCGTGCGCGCCGTCGCCGAGCGCGCCCGCGTGTACCCGCTCCGCGAGCCGGTCGGCGATCACCTGGGCCAGCGCCTCGGTGGAGGTGTTCATCCCGGCGAATGCCTTTTCGTCGTCGAGGTTGCGGTAGTTCAGCTCGGCGAGGACGGCGCGCAGGTGCTCGGCCGCCCGGCCGATGTCCACGACGAGGTTGTCCGCGTCCAGTTCGGGCCGGCGGAACGTCGCGTCCACGACGTACGTCGCGCCGTGCAGCCGCTGAGCCGGCCCGAAGACCTCGCCACGGAAACTGTGGGCGATCATCAGATGATCACGAACGGTCACACTGAACACGGTTACGCTCCGCTGTAGGTGACGAGGTGACACAGCGCGGGCAGGGTACCCGCGGCCAGTCTGGCAAAGACGTCCGGTAGCTCCTCGAACCGGGACTCCCCGGTGATCAGGGCATCGAACGCCGGATCCCGGAGCAGGTCCAGGGCCAGTGCCAGACGGTCGGCGAAACTACGGCTGGCCCGCCGGGCCGGCGAGAGGGTACCCACCTGGCTGCTGCGGATGCTCAGGCGGGCGGAGTGGAACGCTCCGCCCAGCGCCAGGCTGACCGGACGATCCCCGTACCAGCTCAGTTCGATGACCGTACCCTCGGCCGCGAGCAGCTCCAGCGACCGCTGGAGCCCGTCGGAGGTGGCGCTGGCGTGCACGACGAGATCCCGCCCCCCGACGGCGTCCGCCGGCAGGGCGAAGGGCACCCCGAGCGCGGCGGCGACGCCGGCCCGGGCCGGGTCGGCGTCCACCAACTCGACGCGTACCCCCGGAAACCGGGCGAGTACCGCCGCGACGCAGCAGCCGACCATGCCCGCGCCGACCACCGTGATCCGGTCCCCGACCAGCGGCGCGGCGTCCCACAGCGCGTTCACCGCGGT
>VAXX01000197.1:0-2866 GCA_005885115.1 Actinomycetota bacterium
GCCGATCCCCAGCGGCAGCCGCCACCGCCCGCCGATCCGCGCCGCCCAGCGCGGCGCGAGGTAGGCCAGGGCCAGCGCGGCCGGCGCCTTGACCAGCGCGGCCAGGGCGACCACCACGACCGCGGCGGCCATCCGCCAGGACGGCGCGGACGGGTCGCGGCGGTGGCCGGAGGCCAGGAGCAGACCGGTCACCAGCAGCGCGATCATCAGGGCATCGTTGTGTACGCCGGCCACCACGTGGACCAGCACCAGCGGATTGAGTACGCCGAGCCAGACCGCCTGCCCGGGATCCACCCGGCACCGGGGCGCCAACCTCGGTACCCCGACCGCGAGCGCGGCCACCGACAGCAGGGCCACCAGCCGCATACCCAGGACCCCGGCCACCAGGTGCGCCCCGGTGACCGCGACCACGGAGGCGGCCAGGGCGAGGAACACCGGCCCGTACGGCGCCGGGGTCTGCAACCACAGCGGGTGTACCTGGGCCACCAGCGGATCCGCGCCCAGCGCCGCCGGACCGACCGCGTACGCGTCCAGTCCCCGCCCGACCAGCGCGCCCTGCGCGAGATAGCTGTACACGTCCCGGCTGAACATCGGCGGCGCGAGGACCAGCGGCGCGCTCCACCACAGCAGGACGGTACGGGCGGCCCGTGGCTGCCCGTACACCAGCGGGCGCAGCCGCAGCCACGCGCCGATCAGGACGGCCAGCCCGGCCACGGCGACCACGGTACCGGCGCCGGCCAGCCCGAAAACGTGCCGCTGCCCGGGCGACAGGTAGAACCGGGCTCCGTTGGGCAGGGCGCCGGCGGTCAGCCCGCCCAGGGCCAGGGCGACCGTGCCGGCCAGCCCGAGAGCCCGGCAGCGGCGCAGGTCGCGGATCTCCACGCTGGCACGCTGCCAGAGCCGGATGGCGCAGCCGGGTATTTCGGGTGTCGTGTCGGTGAACCGGGCGCCGGTGCGCCACTGACCCGACCCGCCGGTAGACTTGCCCGGTCAATCCACCGGTACTCCGCTGAGCAGGGCAGGACATGGCCACCACGAACGACCTCAAGAACGGATTGGTCCTCAACCTCGACGGCGAGTTGTGGACCGTCGTGGAGTTCCAGCACGTCAAGCCCGGCAAGGGCGGGGCGTTCGTGCGTACCACGCTGAAGAACGTGCTCTCCGGCAAGGTGGTCGACAAGACCTTCAACGCCGGTACCAAGGTGGACACGGCCACGGTTGACAAGCGGACCATGCAGTACCTGTACGCCGATGGCGACGAGTTCGTGTTCATGGACCTGGAGTCCTTCGACCAGATCCACGTACCGGCCGGCACGGTGGGCGACGCCGCCAAGTACCTGCTGCCCGAGGCTGAGGCGACGGTGGCGCTGCACGAGGGTGTACCGCTGTACGTCGAACTGCCCACCAGCGTGATCCTGGAGATCACGTACACCGAGCCGGGCCTGCAGGGTGACCGGTCCACCGGTGGCACCAAGCCGGCGACGGTGGAGACCGGCGCGACGGTGGCCGTACCGTTGTTCATCTCGACCGGCGAGAAGATCAAGGTGGATACCCGCGACGGCCGTTATCTCGGCCGAGCGTGATGGCCGAAGGCCCGAAGACCCCGATGTCGGCGCGCCGCAAGGCGCGCAAGCGCGCGCTCGACGTGCTGTACGAGGCCGACCTGCGGGACGCCGCGATCCTCGACACCCTGACCGCCGCGGTGGCCCGTACCGAGCCGCCCCGGCCGCCGTACCTGGACTACACGGTCACCCTGGTCGAGGGGGTCGCCGCGCACCGGGACCGGATCGACGAGCTGATCGGCAGCTACGCCGAGGGCTGGACGCTGGAGCGGATGCCGCCGGTGGACCGCAACCTCGCCCGGATCGCCGTCTTCGAGCTGCTGTACGCCGAGGACATCGACGATCCGGTGGCGATCAGCGAGGCGGTGGAGCTGGCCAAGCAGCTGTCCACCGACGACTCGCCGCGCTTCCTCAACGGCGTACTCGGCCGGATCGCCGAGTACGCCACCCGGTAGTTGGCCAAACGACGAAGGGGCCCCGGAGGGCCCCTGGGTCGTGCGGGGTCCTACTGGAACATCGCCCGCGGGTCGGTCACCAGGACGCCGGCGTCGGTGAGCTTCTCGACCAGCCCGGTCGGCGACGCGTCGTACACGATGGCCAGCGCCCGCAGGTCGTCGGCCCGGATGGACAGCACCCGACCGTTGTAGTCGCCGCGCTGCTGCTGGATCGCCCGGGCGTACTTGGCGACGTAGGTCAGCTCGTCGGCGGTCTGGTCGTACAGCTTCTCCAGGTCGAGCGAGATCTTGCCGGCCGAGTCCTGGCGGATGCCGCTGCCCTCGGGCAGCAGCTCGGCCACCGGTACCCGGTAGAAGTCGGCGAGCTCGGCGAGGCGGGACACCGTGACGGCGCGGTCACCGCGCTCGTAGGAGCCGACCACGACGGCCTTCCAGCGCCCGGCCGACTTCTCCTCCACGCCCTGCAGGGACAGGCCCTGCTGCTGGCGGATGGAGCGCAGGCGGGCGCCCAGGGACTTGGCGTACTCAGAGGGCATGTGGACACTCCAGTCACTGGCCCGAGGGGTTCTCCCCGGCGATCGCTACGGAGCGTGACCGTAACCGGGATGCGACACGCGGTCAAGTGTTGTTACCCAGCCGTTTCGCGATCTGGGCGGCTGGTAAGGTGGCCGCAGCCGATCGGGGCACGGCAAAAGCCCTGAAAGGTGTCAGACGTCCTTTAACGACCCGTCCCGTGAGGCGGGGAAGGAGGTCCGCCGTGGCCTACCCCACGGCCAGAAAAGAACTGGCCGGCAAGACCATCCTCAGTAGCACCGAACTGACCCGCGTGGTGGACCGGATCGCCCACCA
>VAXX01000197.1:2905-8000 GCA_005885115.1 Actinomycetota bacterium
GGCGGCTGGCCGCCCGGATCCTCGCCTTCGAGGGCATCGAGGTACCGACCGGGTCGCTGGACATCACCCTCTACCGCGACGATCTGCGACTGCGGGGGACCCGCGCGGTCGGGCGTACCGACCTGCCCGCCGACGGGATCGACGGGTACCGGGTGATCCTGGTGGACGACGTGCTGTTCTCCGGGCGTACCGTCCGGGCCGCCCTCGACGCCCTCAAGGACCTCGGCCGGCCGCGGGTGGTCCAGCTCGCCGTTCTCGTCGACCGGGGCCACCGGGAGCTGCCGATCCGGGCCGACTACGTGGGCAAGAACATCCCCACCTCGCTGACCGAGAGCGTACGGGTGCTGCTGTCGGAGATCGACGGCGGCGACGAGGTCCAGTTGGGGGAGACGAAGTGATCACGCATCTGCTGTCCGCCGCCGACCTGTCCGCCGATACCGCGACCCTGGTCCTGGATACCGCCGCGGAGATGGCCAGCGTCGCCGGCCGCGAGGTCAAGAAGCTGCCGACGCTACGCGGGCGTACCGTCGTCAATCTTTTCTACGAGGACTCCACCCGCACCCGGATCTCCTTCGAGGCGGCCGCCAAGCGGCTGTCCGCCGACGTCATCAACTTCACCGTCAAGGGCTCCAGCGTCTCCAAGGGGGAGAGCCTCAAGGACACCGCGCTGACCCTGCAGGCGATGGGCGCCGACGCGGTGGTCATCCGGCACGCCGCGGCCGGCGCCCCGCACCGCCTGGCCACCTGGATCGACGGGACGGTGGTCAACGCCGGTGACGGTACCCACGAGCACCCGACCCAGGCGCTGCTGGACGCGTACACGATGCGGTCCCGGCTGGGCCGCCTCGACGGGCTGANCTCGGGGGCCGGGGGACCCTGGTCGGGCCGCCGACCCTGCTGCCGGTGGGGGTGGACGCGTGGCCGGCGAAGGCCGGGTACGACCTGGACGCCGCCCTGCCCGACGCCGACGTGGTGATGATGCGGCGGGTGCAGCGGGAGCGGATGGACGACGCGTACTTCCCGTCGGTACGCGAGTACGCCCGCCGGTACGGGCTGGACGCGGCCCGGATGCGGACACTGCCCGAGCACGCGATCGTGATGCACCCCGGTCCGATGAACCGGGGCATGGAGATCACCCCGGAGGTCGCCGACTCGCCCCGCTCCACGATCGTCGAGCAGGTCGCGAACGGGGTCAGCGTCCGGATGGCCGTGCTGTACCTGATGCTGGGGGGATCACACAAGTGAGCACGTACCTGATCAAAGGTGTGTCGATCGTGGGCGCTGCGCCGACGGACCTGCTGATCCGCGACGGCGTTGTCGCGGCGGTGGGCAGGGACGCCCGCGCGGCCGGCGCCGAGGGCATCGACGCGGCCGGCCTGGTCGCCCTGCCCGGCCTGGTCGACCTGCACACCCACCTGCGCGAGCCGGGCCGCGAGGACGCCGAGACGGTGGAGACCGGCTCGCGCGCGGCGGCGCTCGGCGGGTACACCGCGGTCTGTGCGATGGCCAACACCGACCCGGTCGCCGACACCGCGGGCGTGGTCGAGCAGGTCTGGCGGCTCGGGCGTGCCGCCGGGCTGGTGGACGTCCAACCGGTCGGGGCGGTGACCGTGGGCCTGGCCGGGGAGCGGCTGGCCGAACTGGGCGCGATGGCCACCTCGGCCGCCCAGGTGCGGATCTTCTCCGACGACGGCCACTGCGTGTCCGACCCCCGGCTGATGCGCCGGGCCCTGGAGTACGTCAAGGCGTTCGACGGGGTGATCGCCCAGCACGCCGAGGAGCCCCGGCTGACCGTCGGCGCCCAGTTGCACGAGGGCGAGGTGTCCGCGCGGCTGGGCCTGACCGGCTGGCCGGCGGTCGCCGAGGAGGCGATCATCGCGCGCGACGCGCTGCTCGCCGAGCACGTCGGTTCCCGGCTGCACGTCTGCCACGTGTCCACCGCCGGCAGCGTGGAGATCCTGCGGTGGGCCAAGCGCCGGGGCATCCGGATCACCGCCGAGGTGACGCCGCACCATCTGCTGCTGACCGACACCCGGGCCCAGTCGTACGACCCGGTGTTCAAGGTCAACCCACCGCTGCGGACGGAGACGGACGTGGCGGCGCTGCGGGCCGCGCTCGCCGAGGGCGTGATCGACGTGGTGGCCACCGACCACGCGCCGCACGCGGTGGAGGACAAGGAGTGCGAGTGGGGGTACGCCCGGCCGGGCATGCTCGGCCTGGAGACCGCCCTGTCCATCGTGTACTCCACCGGGGTACTGGACTGGGACGGGATCGCTTCCCGGATGTCGCGGGTACCGGCGCGGATCGCCGGGCTCGCCGGGCATGGGCTCGACCCGGCCCCGGGGGTACCGGCGAACCTGACGCTGGTGGATCCCTCGGCCACCTGGACGGTGGACCCGGCCGGGCTGGCCTCCCGCAGCCGCAACACCCCGTACGCCGGGATGACCCTGCCGGTACGGGTGGTCGCCACGTTCCTGCACGGCGTACCGACGGTGCTCGACGGAAAGGCGGTGCGATGAGGCGGGAGGCGATCCTCGTCCTGGAGGACGGGCGTACGTTCCGGGGCGAGGCGTACGGCAGCGTGGGCGAAACCTTCGGCGAAGCGGTCTTCAACACCGGCATGACCGGGTACCAGGAGACCCTGACCGACCCGTCGTACCACCGCCAGGTGGTCGTACAGACGGCACCGCACATCGGCAACACCGGCGTCAACGGCGAGGACGACGAGTCGGCGCGGATCTGGGTCGCCGGGTACGTCGTGCGCGACCCGGCCCGGTTGGCCTCGAACTGGCGCGCCAGCGGGGAACTGGAGGACCGGCTGTCCAGCGAGGGCGTCGTCGGGATCTGTGGCATCGACACCCGGGCGCTGACCCGGCACCTGCGCGACAAGGGTGCCATGCGGGTCGGAGTGTCCAGTGTGGACAGTGACGCGGCCGGGCTGCGCCAGCGGGTACTCGCCGCGCCGCAGATGCTCGGTGCCGACCTGTCGGCCGAGGTGACCACGGCGGCGGCGTACACGGTCGTGGCGCAGGGGGAGCACCGGTTCACCGTCGCGGCCCTGGACTTCGGCATCAAGCGCAACGTCGCCCGCCGCCTGGCCGCCCGGGGGGTCAGCACGCACGTACTCCCGGCATCGTCCACTGTGGACGAAGTGTTCGCGGTCAACCCGGACGCGGTGTTCTTCTCGCCCGGGCCCGGTGATCCGGCGACGGCCGACCACGCGGTGTCCCTCGCCCGGGCGGTCCTGTCCCGGGGTACGCCGCTGTTCGGGATCTGCTTCGGCAGCCAGATCCTGGGCCGGGCGCTGGGCTTCGACACATACAAGCTCGGGTATGGGCACCGGGGCATCAACCAGCCGGTCATGGACCGGACGACCGGCAAGGTCGAGGTGACCTCCCACAACCACGGCTTCGCCGTGCGTGCGCCCCTCGACGGGATCGTCGAGTCGCCGTTCGGAGGCGTCACGGTCAGTCACGTGTGCCTCAACGACAACGTGGTCGAGGGGCTGCGCTGCCACGACGTACCGGCCTTCACCGTCCAGTACCACCCGGAGGCGGCAGCGGGGCCGCACGACGCCGACTATCTCTTTGACCGGTTCACGGAGTTGATTGATCGTGCCTAAGCGGACCGACCTGTCGCACGTCCTCGTCATCGGCTCCGGCCCGATCGTGATCGGGCAGGCGTGCGAGTTCGACTACTCCGGCACCCAGGCGTGCCGGGTACTGCGTGCCGAGGGGCTGCGGGTGTCGCTGGTCAACTCCAACCCGGCGACCATCATGACCGACCCGGAGTTCGCCGACGCCACGTACATCGAGCCGATCACGCCGGAGTTCGTGGAGCAGGTGATCGCCCGGGAGAAGCCCGATGCGCTACTGCCGACGCTGGGCGGGCAGACCGCGCTGAACACCGCCGTGGCGCTGCACGAGGCGGGCATCCTCACCAAGTACAACGTCGAGCTGATCGGCGCGAACATCGACGCGATCCGGCGGGGCGAGGACCGCCAGCTGTTCAAGGAGATCGTCGGCCGCGCCGGTGGGGGGGTACCGCGTAGCCGGGTCTGCCACTCGATGGACGAGGTTCTGTCCACAGTGGACGAACTCGGGCTCCCGGTGGTCATCCGGCCCAGCTTCACCATGGGCGGCCTCGGCTCCGGGATGGCGCACACCCGGGCGGACCTGGAACGGCTGGCCGGTACGGGCCTGGCCGCGTCCCCGGTGCACGAGGTGCTCATCGAGGAGAGCGTGCTCGGCTGGAAGGAGTACGAGCTGGAGCTGATGCGCGACCGCAACGACAACGTGGTGGTCGTGTGCTCCATCGAGAACGTCGACCCGATGGGCGTACACACCGGTGACTCGGTGACCGTGGCACCGGCGATGACCCTGACCGACGTGGAGTACCAGCGCCTGCGCGACCTGGGCATCGCGGTGCTGCGCGAGGTCGGCGTGGACACCGGCGGCTGCAACATCCAGTTCGCGGTCAACCCGGCCGACGGGCGCCTGGTGGTCATCGAGATGAACCCGCGGGTATCCCGCTCGTCCGCGCTGGCCTCCAAGGCGACCGGCTTCCCGATCGCGAAGATCGCGGCCAAGCTCGCCATCGGGTACACCCTTGACGAGATCCCCAACGACATCACCCGGCAGACCCCGGCCGCGTTCGAGCCGGCGCTGGACTACGTGGTCGTGAAGATCCCGCGGTTCGCGTTCGAGAAGTTCCCCGGCGCCGACGCCGAGCTGACCACCACGATGAAGTCGGTCGGCGAGGCGATGAGCCTGGGCCGCAACTTCACCGAGGCGCTCGGTAAGGCGATGCGCTCGATGGAGACCAAGGCGGCCGGCTTCTGGACCGTCCCCGATCCGGCCGGCGATCCCGTCGAGGCGTTGAAGACGCCCCACGACGGCCGGCTGTACACGGTCGAACGGGCGCTGCGTGCCGGTGCCACGATCGCGCAGGTACACGCGGCGAGCGGGTTCGACCCGTGGTTCCTGGACCAGATCGCCTCCCTGGTGGACCTGCGTACCGCCATCGAGGCGGCCCCCGTCGTGGACGAGGCGCTGCTGCGCCGGGCCAAGCGGGCCGGGCTGTCCGACCGGCAGCT
>VAXX01000198.1 GCA_005885115.1 Actinomycetota bacterium
GGACGGCGCGAGTACGAATGTCCGCGACACGGGGTTACCGCTACCTGACCGTCAGCGCAGAACCCGGTCAGCGCCTTCCGCCCCCGTACTCCCCCACCGGATCCAAGGAAGGACACGACAGGTGGAGTCCGCTAACCCGACCGCGGGGACGCCCCCGACCACCGGTACGCCCGCAGAGGAACAGACCGAGAATCTCGGCGGGCGGTGCGTGGGCAACTCGTACATCCTGATCCGTCCGATCGGGCACGGCGCCACCGGTACGGTCTGGCGCGCGGTGGACCGGACCACCGGCGACCAGGTCGCGGTCAAGCTGCTGCGCGAGGACCTGGTCCGCCAGCCCAAGCTGGTCACCCGGTTCGTGCAGGAGCGGGCGATCCTGCTGATGCTGCGGCACCGGCACATCGTGCGGGTACGTGACCTGTTGACCGTCGGCGACTCCCTCGGCCTGGTGATGGACCTCGTCGACGGCGGCAGCCTGCGGGAGTACCTGCACGAGCGGGGTACGTTGCCGCCCGCCGAGGCGGCCACGCTGCTGGCCCAGGTGTCCGCCGCGCTGACCGAGGCGCACCGGCTCGGCGTGGTGCACCGGGACCTCAAGCCCGACAACGTGCTGGTACACCTGGGCGCGGACGGGCCGGACACCAAGCTCACCGACTTCGGGATCGCCCGGGTGCTCGACACCCCGGGCATGACCACCCCGGGTGCCCTGCTCGGTACGCCCAACTACCTTGCCCCGGAAGCGATCCAGGGCGCCCGGCCCAGCCCGGCCACCGACGTGTACGCCCTCGGCGTGCTGCTGTACGAGATGGTGGTCGGCCGGGCCCCGTACGCGGGCGGGCCGGCCGCCGCCATCCTGCGCCGGCACCTGGACGAGGCGCCACCGCGGTACCCCGGCATCCCCGACGCGACCTGGGCGGTGATCGAGTCGTGCCTGCACAAGGAGGCCGGTCGGCGGCCGACCGCGGCGCGGCTGACCACCATGTTGGCGTCGCTGGCACGCGCGACCTCGGGCGTACCGGCGCTGGTTGTTCCCGAGCCCACCCCGCGCCTGATCGATCTGGACGACGACGAGGACGACGGCCCGGGTCTGCGCCCGCACCCGTCGATGCTGGACGCCGGGCCGCCGCGCCGGCCACGTAACCGGGTGGCCGGCTGGCGCTGGTCCCGGCCGGGCGCGCTGATCGCGGTGATCGCCGCGGTCCTGCTCGTGCTCGACGTGCCCGCGCTGACCCCGTGGCACCTGCTGGACCACGGCCAGGGCCGCCGCCCCGCCGTGCAGCCCTCGGCGCCACCGACGGCTGGGCGGGCCAGCTCCACCGCACCCCACGCGGCGGCGCCCAAGCCGGGGACCCAACCCGCCAGCGCCCCGGCGCTGGCGGCCGGACTGGGGGTATCCGCCGGGACCAGCCAGGTACGTGCCGGGGTCGGGCTGTACGGACCGTGGCAGTGCAGCGCCGACTACCAGTACGACACCGGCCACCCGGTGATGGCCCGACCCTGCTACGCGATCGGCGGACAGATCCGGGTGGTGGGTCACCTGCAGGCCCTGCCGGGGGTCCAGGCGGACGTGTCGCTGAGCATCCAGGACGCCGACACCGGGGACACCCTCGCCGGTCCGGACCTGTGCTCGGGCCTGATGTTCACCGATTTCGCGCCATCGCACGACTGCGGGCCGTTCGACCTCAGCGGGGTACCGCACGGGCAGCGCTGCGTGGTCGTCCTGAAGTGGTCGTACACCGGGCGGGCGCTGCTGCCCAGCGGGGCCACGAAGGGTCCGGAGTTCACCTGGTAGCCGCGGCGGGCGGGCCGACCGAGGCCCGCTCGCGCAGCGGCATCGCCACCCGGTGTACGCCCTGGGCCGGCTGGTCGGACAGCAGCAGTTCCACCGCCCGCCGGCCCAGGTCGAAGTGCGGGATGGCGATGCTGGTCAACTGCGGGCGCAGCCAGGAGGCCAGGTCCGAGTCGTCGAAGGACAGCAGCGAGACGTCCCGGGGGACGGCCAGCCCGGCCTCGGTCAGCGCCTGGTTGGCGCCCATGGCCACCCGGTCGTTGAGGCAGATCACGGCGCTGGGCCGGGCCCGGGCGAGCAGGCACTCGCGGACCGCCGCGTAGGAGGGCTCGGGCCACCAGAGACAGTCGACGGTACCGGCGAGGGTCAGCTGCGCCCGGGACAGGATCTCCTCGATGCCCAGCCGGCGCTCCCGCCCGGCGTACACCCCGGCGGGCGACTCGCCGACCAGCCAGATCCGGTCCCGGTGCCCGGCGGCGAGCAGGGTACGCGCGGCGGTCCGGCCGGCCGCCCGCTCGTCGGGCAGCACCGCGGGTACCTTCCGGTTCTGGGTCAGGCAGTTCAGCAGCACCAGCGGCAGCCCGCGCAGCACCGGGGGCAGGCGGGTCTCCCGGGTGTACATCGAGGCGTACAGGAAGCCGCCGACGCCCCGGTCGAGCATGTCCTCGACCAACCGCTTCTCCACGCTCGCGTCGCCCTCGGTCTCCCCGATGAACAGCAGGTGCTCGCGCTGCAACGCGGTGGCCAGGCTCCCCCGGATCAGCTCACC
Organism: Actinomycetota bacterium; assembly: GCA_005885115.1. Taxonomy (GTDB): domain Bacteria; phylum Actinomycetota; class Actinomycetes; order Mycobacteriales; family Micromonosporaceae; genus AC-43. The sequence continues at coordinate 2,559 of VAXX01000198.1, forward strand.
GGCGAAGGGTTCGGTGGCGATCGTGTCGGAGACCAGCCCGATCGTGCGGGTCAGCCGGGTACGCAGGCTGCGCGCCATCAGGTTCGGCCGGTAGTCCAGCTCCCGGGCGGCGTGCCGGACCCGTTCCTGGGCCTGCGCCGAGATCCGCATGTCGGTACGTCCGCTCATCACGAACGAGGCGGTGGTCCGGGATACCCCGGCCCGACGGGCGACGTCGAGCAGCGTGGCGCGCTGCGGTGCCATCTCAGCCCTCCAGGCGTGTCCGTTCTGCCGGATGGTGCGAGTAGCGACAGCCGGTACGGAGTTTGCCGATCGTACGGGGCACTTGCGTACGGGACCCGATCACTCTTTACACCGGAGTAACAAGTCCGTAACAGCCTTGACACCGTACAGGCCCGGGAGAAGTCTTCTAGCTAATCCGATTCAGCACAAGAGACCCCAGACTCGCCGCTCCCTTCCCATCCGTCCGCCAGTCCGGCGGTGTGACCCGTGAAGGAGTAACAGTGCTCAGAAGAAGGAACGGTCTCGCGGCCCTGACCGCCTCGGTCGGTGCCGCTGTACTCCTGATCAGCGGATGTTCCAGTGGGGGCGGGACGTCCAGCGGCTCCACCCAGGGAGCCAC
>VAXX01000199.1 GCA_005885115.1 Actinomycetota bacterium
GATGCCGGGGCCGGGGTGCTGCACATCGTGAAGAACTACACCGGTGACGTGCTGAACTTCCAGATGGCCGCCGAGCTGGCCGCCGACGACGGGGTCCGGGTCGAGGCGGTGGTGGTCAACGACGACGTGGCGGTGGAGAACAGCACCTGGACGGCGGGGCGGCGGGGTACCGGCGCGACGGTGTTCGTGGAGAAGATCGTCGGGGCGGCCGCCGAGCGCGGTGCCGACCTGGCCACGGCGGTGGCGTTGGGTCGGGAGGTCAACGAACGTTCCCGCTCCTTTGGGGTGGCGTTGTCGGCCTGTACGGTGCCGGCGGCGGGTAAGCCCGGGTTCGAGTTGGCCGAGGATGAGATCGAGCTGGGGGTGGGGATCCACGGTGAGCCCGGCCGGGCCCGTGGTCAGCTGGTGTCGGCGCGGGAGATCGCTGGGATCGCCCTGGATGCGATCAACGATGATATGCCGCTGTCCGGGCAGGTGTTGGTGATGGTCAACGGCCTGGGTGGTACCCCGCTGATCGAGCTGTACGTGGTCTACGCGGCGGTCGCGCAGTGGCTGTCCGGGCACGGGGTGAGCATCGCGCGCAGCCTGGTCGGCAACTACATCACCAGCCTGGAAATGGCCGGCTGCTCGATCACCGTCTGCCAACTGACCCCACAACTGACCGAACTCTGGGACGCTCCCGTCGAAACCCCAGCACTGCGCTGGGGCCGCTGACCACCACGCCAGCCGACAGAGGTAGAGGAAACATGATGGATGTGAACACGTTCCGGGCCTGGATCGCCGAGGCCGCCCGGCTGGTGGTCGCCAACACCGACCACCTGACCCATCTGGACGCCGCGATCGGCGACGCCGACCACGGCATCAACCTCAGCCGGGGATTCCGGGCCGCGGTCACCATGCTCGACGACACCAACCCCGAAACACCGGGCGCGGTACTCACGACCGTGGGGCGGGCACTGATCAGCAAGACCGGCGGAGCATCGGGACCCTTGTACGGCACCGGATTCCGGGCGGCCGCCAAGACCCTCGGTGAGGATCCGGACGTCAGCCCGGTACAACTGGGGGCGGCACTGGCGGCGGCGCTGGCCGGCATCCGGCAGCTCGGTGCGGCCGAGCCAGGCGACAAGACCATGGTCGACGCGCTCGGGCCGGCGGTGAGTGCCTCCCAGGCGGTCATCGACACCGGGGGACACCTGTCCGAGGCGACCCGGGCGGCGGCAGATGCCGCCGCCCGGGGCCGTCAGGCCACCATCGGCCTGACGGCCCGCAAGGGACGCGCCAGCTATCTCGGGCCACGCACGATCGGGCACGAGGACCCGGGCGCGGCCTCGACCGTACTCATCCTGCAAGCCCTCGCCACCGCGACCGCGGGACCGGCCACCGAGAGCGCGCCGTCATGACCACCCTGACCAACCGCTGGGCCGGCTCCGGGGTGGCCGCCGGTACCGTCGTCGCCGCGTCGTGGCGTGTGGACCGGCCGATCCCGGTGAGCACCCGGCCGATCCACCCGGACGAGGTCGGCGAAGCCTTTCAGACGGTGGCCGCCGACCTGGAGCGGGTCGCCGCCCGGGCGCGGGAGCAGGGCCGCACTTCCGCCGGCGACATCGTCGCGGTCGGCGCGATCATCGCGGGTGACCCCGATCTCGTCGACGCCGCCCGGCGCGCGGCCGAGGGCGACGACCCGCTGCACGGCATCCACGACGCGATCGAGAGCTATGCGCTGGTGCTCGAATCGCTGCCGGACGAGACGCTGCGCGAGCGCGCCGCCGACGTACGGCAGGTCGGCCGGCGGGTCATCGAGCGGCTCGCCCGTACCGGTACGGGGATCAGCGCCAACCCGCCGGCGCGCCGGTTCGTCCTGGTCGCCGCTGAGATTGGCCCCGCCGACCTGCTCGAGCACCTCGGTCAGGGGCTCGCCGGCGCGGTGTCGGTACGCGGGGGAGCCAACTCCCACGCCGCGATCGTCGCCCGCTCCGTCGGCCTGCCACTGGTCATGGGCGTCGATCCGGAGATCCTCGACCTGACCGACGACACCGCCTTGCTCGTCGACGCCGACGCCGGGTTCGTGGTGGCGGATCCGGCCGACGAGGAGATCGCCCGGGCGTACGCCGCGTCGACGCGCGCCGAGCAGCGCCGCACCGTACTCGCCGCCGAGCGGGGGCTTGCGCATGTGACCGTCGACGGGCAGCCGTTCACGCTGCTGTGCAACGTCGCCTCCGACACCGAGGTACGCGTCGGGCGGGACAGCGGCGCGACGGGGGTCGGGCTGTTGCGTACCGAGCTGCCGTTCCTGGAAGCCGACCGGTGGCCCACCGAGGTCGACCACCGGCGGGCGCTGCGCCCGATCCTCGGCGAGGCGGCCGGCTGGCCGGTCACCGTACGGCTGCTGGACTTCGCCAACGACAAGGTGCCCCCGTTCCTGAAGGGGCGGCCGACCGGCCTGCAGGCGTTGCTGGACAACCCTTCCGCGCTGGTCGCGCAGGTACGGGCGGTGGTGGAGCTGGGTCGCGGCGTCGACGTACGCATCATGGTGCCGATGGTCGCCACGGCGGCCGAGCTGCGCGCCGTGCGTACCGCGGTCGACGCGGTGGTGGACGAGTTGAACGCGCCGTCGGTGCGGGTCGGTGCGATGGTCGAGACGGTGGCCGCCGTGGCGGCCATCGGCCAGCTGTGCGAGGTGGCGGACTTCCTGTCGATCGGTACGAACGACCTGACCTCCCAGGTACTCGACCTCGACCGGACCGATCCCCGGGCCCGGCCGGAACTGACCGCCCACCCGCGCGTGCTGGACCTGATCGTCCGGGTCGTGACGGCGGCGCGGCTGGCCGGCCGGGCGGTCAGCGTGTGCGGGGACGCCGGCTCGCACCCGACCACGCTGCCGCTGCTGATCGGCGCCGGAGTACGCGCGGTCAGCGTGGCCTGTGCCCGGATCGACGAGACCCGGTACCGGCTACGCCGACTCGATACCGCACGGTGCGCGGAGGTTCTCGCGGAGGCGCTGGGCGCGCGGGACGCCGAGGAGACCGCCGCACTGGTCCGCGACCGGATCACGGTAGCGATGCCATGACTCAGCGCCCCGCGCCCAGATCCCGCGACAGTGCCCGTGCCGTGGACCGTACCGCGTCGGCCAGCCGGACCCGGCGTCCGGCCGGGGTCAGCAGCCGTTCGACCGGCCCGACGATACCGATCGCGCCGACGACGCGACCGGACCAGTCGGACACGGGCGACGCCAGCCCGGCGTCGCCCAGCGTCGCGGCCTGGTCCTCCACCGCGTACCCCCGCTCCCGCGCGGTGACCAGCGCCTGCCGCAGCGCCTCGGGATCGGTGACCGTCCGACCGGTCAGCCGCCGCGCCGGCGCGGTCAGCAGCGCCTTCTGTGTGGCGTCGTCCAGACAGGCGACGATCGCGTGCCCGAGGGCGCAGGTGTGCCACGGAATGGCCGCGCCGACCTCCAGGATCTGTACGAGGTCGTCGGGGCGCAACGCGTGGTGGACGACGACGACGTGGTCACCCGACAGCACGCCGACCCAGACCGCCTCGCCGGTCTGGCGGGCCAACGTATCCGTCCAGGACGCCGAGCGGGCCCGCAGCTGCGAGCCGTCCAGGTACGCGTTGCCCAGCCGCAGTACGGCCGGCCCGAGCGCGTACTTGCCGCCGCCGACCTCCTGGACGACCAGACCCTGCCGCTCCAGCGTGCGCAGCACGGTGTGCACGGTGGGCTTGGGGACCTCCACCAGTTCGGCGATCTCCGACACGCCCAGCCGGGGCGTACCGGAGGCCAGCGCCAACAGGATGTGTGCGGCTCGTTCAACGGCCCGGGTCACAGGCGTCCCTTCTGAAATTCCGATCCACGTTCGGCAGTACGGAACGGGAGGTACCCCATGGTAGGCATAGTGCTCGTCTCTCACCG
>VAXX01000200.1 GCA_005885115.1 Actinomycetota bacterium
GCGACCGGCTGGGCCCGCGTCCCGTGGGCGGCCGTCGGCGTCGAGGGCGAGGCGAAGGCCAACGCCGAAGGCGTGACCGTACGCTGCCTGACCCGGGCCGACGGCTCGGTGCCCGACGCGGAGGACGAGCCGGACCTGGTCGCCTACCTCGGGCGAGCCTACTGATGCGGTTCGCGCCGGGGCAGACCATCCTGCGCCGGTACTTCCGCGACGGGCGGGTCAGCTTCCTCAACATCGGCCAGGTGTACGCCGACGACGAGCGGGGCCTGCGGATGTGGATCCCGATCGGTACCCCGTTCTGGCGCCTGCTGACCCCGGACGGCCGGGACGGGCATCAGGCCTCGGTGGACGAGATGGCCGAAGCCCGGCTGGGCGAACTGACCTGGCGCGGCTCGCACGTCATGGTGTTCATGCCGCCGCAGGTCGCGTACTCGGTCTGGTGGTTCTTCTCGCCCGACGGGCGGTTCGAGGGCTGGTACGGCAACCTCGAAGCGCCGTACGCCCGCTGGGCCGGCGGGGTGGACACCGAGGACCACGCGCTGGACCTGTGGTTCGCGCCGGACCGCTCGTACCGCTGGAAGGACGAGGACGAGTTCGCGGCGCGGATCGGGCACCCGCGCTACTGGAGTGCCGAGCAGGCGGCCGAGATCCGCGCCGAGGGCGAACGGCTGGTCAAGCTGGCCGAGGCGGGCGACTTCCCATTCGACGGCACCTGGTGTGACCTGCGCCCCGATCCGACCTGGCGGGCACGGCCGAACTGCCGCCCGGCTGGGACCGGCCCGCGTACGTGTGACCCGATGTGACCGTACGGGGTCCGGTCTGGCACAATGACATGCTGGTATCCGGCGCGCGTCCGGCGCCCTCTACCCGGGCGCGTCGCCAGTCCACGCGCGCCCCATCCGCACCAACCCCACGGTGCCGGGCGAGGATCGCGAACCTTAGACTCAGGAGCGAGCACACTGTGGCCGTAAAGATCCGGCTTCTGCGGATGGGCAAGATCCGCAACCCGCAGTACCGAATCGTCGTGGCCGACTCGCGCACCAAGCGCGATGGTCGGGCCATCGAGTACATCGGGGTGTACCACCCCAAGGAGGAGCCCTCGCTGATCGAGGTCAAGTCCGACCGCGCCCAGTACTGGCTGTCCGTCGGCGCCCAGCCGAGCGAGCCGGTCCAGCGCATCCTGGAGAAGACCGGGGACTGGCAGAAGTTCAAGGGCCTGCCGGCGCCCGAGCCGCTGAAGGTGGCGCCCGCCCGGGCCGACCGCCGGGCCCGGTACGAGGCTGAGTCCCAGGCCGCCGCCGGGATCGCGCCGGTCGAGGCCAAGCCGGCCAAGAAGGCAGCCAAGAAGGCAGCGCCGGCCCGTCGACCATCCGGACGAGGTACGGGTCCGGATGGTCGACTCCCGTCGCGGGCAGCGGCTGGAGGTGCGGGTACACCCGGAGGACCTCGGTACGGTCATCGGCCGGGGTGGCCGGACCGCCAAGGCGCTGCGCCAGATCATCACCTCGATCGGCGGTCGCGGAGTACGCGTCGACATCGTCGACGCGTACTGACCTCCCGGGCGATCGGGCGATGCAGCTGGTCATCGGGCGGATCATCCGGGCGCACGGGATCCGCGGCGAGGTCGTCGTCCAGGTGACCACCGACGAGCCGGCCACCCGGTACACCGCCGGGGCCACCCTGGCCACCGATCCGGCCGCGGCCGGTCCGTTGACCATCGAATCGGTACGCCCCCACCAGGGGCGCCTGATCATCGCTTTCGACGGCGTTCTGGACCGGGACGGGGCCGAGGCGCTGCGCGGGCTACGCCTGTGTATCGACTCCGGCGACGTGGCCCCGCACGCGGACCCCGACGAGTTCCTCGACTTCCAACTGGTCGGACTCACCGCCGTGGACCGCGCCGGGGAGAATCTGGGCGAGGTGGTCGGCGTGGAGCACGGGCCGGCCGCCGACCTGCTGGTGCTGCGCCGGACCGACGGCGGTCGGACGCTGGTCCCGTTCGTCCGCGCGATCGTCCCGACGGTCGACCTGGACGCCGGCCGAGTCGTACTGACGCCGCCGGAAGGGTTGCTGGACCTGTGAGGCGGGCACGGCCGTGAGAATCGACGTAGTCACGATCTTCCCGGAGTACCTGGCGCCGTTGGAGCTGTCCCTGATCGGCAGGGCCCGGGAAGCCGGCGTGGTCCAGGTCGCGGTGCACGACCTGCGGCGGTGGACCAGCGACGTGCACCGTACGGTCGACGACAGCCCGTACGGGGGCGGACCCGGGATGGTCATGCGACCCGAGCCCTGGGGTGGCGCGCTCGACGAGATCGGGCCGGGACGGCTGGTCGTACCGTCGCCGGCCGGGGTTCCGTTCACCCAGGCGCTGGCCCACGAGCTGGCCGGCGAACCGCACCTGATCTTCGCCTGCGGCCGGTACGAGGGCATCGACCAGCGGGTACTGGACCACGCCGCGACCCGGATGCCGGTGACCGAGTTGTCCCTGGGGGACTACGTGCTGTTCGGTGGCGAGGTGGCCGTCCTGGTGATCCTGGAGGCGGTGGTGCGGCTGCTGCCCGGGGTCCTGGGCAACGCCGAGTCCCTGGTCGAGGAGTCGTACGCGGACGGGCTGCTGGAGGCGCCGGTGTACACCAAGCCGCCGGCCTGGCGGGACCTGCCCGTACCCGAGATCCTGCGGTCCGGGGACCACGGCCGGATCGCGCGGTGGCGGCGCGACCAGGCGCTGCTGCGGACCGCGACCCGCCGCCCGGACCTGCTGGCCGCCCTGCCGCCCACCGCCCTGGACAAACACGACAGAGCGGTCCTCACGGGGGCCGGATTTCAGATCTCCACCCCGGATATGGCAAAGTAGTGAGGTTGCCGCTGTCGTCTGCGGCGCCTGTCAGCACCCGATCCGCGTGCGCGCGCTGACCGCGGCACGCCGTGAACCTTCGAGGAAGCAGCGATGAACACCCTGGACGCCCTGGACGCGCAGTCGCAGCGGACCGACCTTCCGGAGTTCCGCGCCGGGGACACGCTCAAGGTGCACGCACGGGTCGTGGAGGGCAACCGGTCCCGGATCCAGATCTTCCAGGGCGTCGTCATCCGGCGTCAGGGCAGTGGCCTGCGTGAGACGTTCACGGTTCGCAAGGTCACCGGCGGGGTCGGGGTGGAGCGGACGTACCCGATCAACAGTCCGGTACTGGACCGTATCGAGGTCGTCACCCGCGGCGACGTACGCCGGGCGAAGCTCTACTACCTGCGTGACCTGCGCGGCAAGGCCGCCAAGATCAAGGAGAAGCGCGAGAAGCCGGCAAGCTGACGCCCGCTGCCATCGCCAAACCGGCGTTAGCGATCTACCCTTGCGAGGAGGGTGGACGGCGTTACGCTCGGTACGGCATCCGTTGCGAGCTGACATGACCTGCGCTACCGCTCGGAGCTGCCCGCCTCGAGCGGTAGTCGCGTATTCGGGGAGCTGACGTGCAACACGGCAGGCATGTCAGCCTGGACTCGCGGGACGAGTCCTGGCGACATCGCGCCTACCAGGGGCGCAAGAACATGCCACTGTGGCAGGAGCTGCCGCTGCTGCTCATCGTGGCGTTCTGCCTTGCCGTGCTGATCCGTACGTTCCTGTTCCAGGCGTTCTTCATCCCGTCCGCGTCGATGGAGAACACCCTGATGATCGGCGACCGGGTACTGGTCAACAAGGTCGTCTACGACACCCGCCAGCCCGCGCGCGGGGACATCATCGTGTTCCGGGGTACCGACAGCTGGACCCCCGAGGTGTCCACCGCGCCGGACAACGCGAGCTTCGTCGCCAAACTCGGGCGTACCCTCGGCGACCTGGTCGGCATCAGCCAGCCGGGGGAGAAGGACTTCATCAAGCGGGTCATCGGGCTGCCCGGTGACGTGGTGGAGTGCTGCGACGCGCAGGGGCGGGTCACGGTCAACGGGCAGCCGCTGGACGAGCCGTACATCTTCGAGAACTCCCCACTGGACGGTGGCCGGGCCGGTGGCCCGTCGCGTACCTGCGGGCCCCGGGCCTTCGGGCCGATCACCGTGGCGCCGGGCAACATGTGGGTGATGGGGGACCACCGGCTGGTCTCCTCCGACTCCCGATGTTCGGGGCAGGTGCCGATCGCCAACGTGATCGGCAAGGCGTTCGTGATCGTCTGGCCCAACGCGCACTGGAACACCCTCGGTACACCGTCGACCTTCGGCGGGATCCCGAAGCCGGCCACCGCCGCCCCGTACCGGCCGATCCGGCTTGACCAGGGCGTATCCGTACCCAATGGGTCTATGCCCATCGATGCGGATGGTTCGGTCGCGTTGCCGATCCTCGCGTCTTTGGTCGTTCCCGCGCGTTCCAGACTTCTCCGGCGGCCCCGACGACGTAGGCTCCCTGCGTGATTGACGAGCAGACGCAGCGTCGCAGCACCTTCTGGCGGGAGCTCCCGATCCTCCTCGGCGTGGCCATCGTGGTCGCGATCCTGGTTCGGGCGTTCGTGCTGCAGACCTTCTACATCCCCTCGGAGTCGATGGAGCACACGCTCAACATCAACGACCGGGTGCTCGTCAACAAGCTGGTGTACGACTTCCGCGCCCCGCAGCGCGGCGAGATCGTGGTCTTCAACTCCCCGCCCTCGTGGCGCGGGGAGCCCACCGAGACCGACTTCATCAAGCGGGTCATCGGCATCGGCGGCGACCACGTGCGGTGCTGCGACGCCCGGCACCGGATCACCGTCAACGGCAAGGCGCTGGACGAGGCGTACCTCAACCACGACGACGGGCCCAACCTCGCCTCCAGCCCGGACCCGTTCGACATCGTGGTACCGGCGGGCCGGCTGTGGGTGATGGGCGACAACCGGTACCACTCCGGGGACTCCCGCGACCAGTACAAGAGCAGCAAGGACGTGGTCGCCTCGACGATCGCGGTGGACGCCGTGGTGGGGCGGGCCTTCGTCACCTTCTGGCCGTTCGACCGGGCGCAGTGGCTGTCGGTACCGGACACCTTCAGTGGGATCCCCAACCCCCGATAGGCTGGGAGCCGTGACCGAGGCGATCCCCCGACGCGCCTCCCGGGTGCTGGTGGTCGACGAAGCCGGTCGGGTGCTGCTCTTTCACGGGTTCGACCCGGCCCGGCCGGAGCACGGGTACTGGTTCACGGTGGGCGGCGGGCTGGATCCGGGCGAGAGCGCCGTGCAGGGCGCGGTCCGCGAGCTGTTCGAGGAGACCGGGTT
>VAXX01000201.1 GCA_005885115.1 Actinomycetota bacterium
TGACCGTACGTGTCGTTGAGGTCCTTGAAGTGATCCAGGTCGATCAGCAGGACGCTCAGCGGGCGGCGGTCGCGGTCCTGCCGGCTGACCTCGCGGGCCAGCCCCTCCTCCCAGGACCGGCGGTTGGCCAGCCCGGTCAGCTTGTCGGTCCGCGCCTCCAGCGCCGTCTCGGTCAGCACCCGGGTCAGTTGCCGGCGCAGGTTCGACACGATCAGCAGGGTGACGATCGAGGTACCGACCAGGTACGCCGAGGGCGCGATGCCCTTGCCGTGCAATGTGGTGATCGCGATCGTCGGGTACACGGCGGCGATCAGGGCGACGTTGAGCGCGGCCCAGCGCAGCGCCAGGAAGTAGGCGGAGAACAGCACCGTCCACATGTAGAGCAGCTCGCTGCCGTCGGCCGCGGTCCGGGTGAGGATCGAGGACATGGCGATGAGTACCGTGCCGAACGGTCCCATGGCCAGCAGCCCCCACGCCGGTACCCGTCCCGGCCGGATCAGGCAGAACAGCCCGGTGAGGACGGCGATCGAGCCGATGGTGAGGGTGGTGACGGTCTTGCCGTGCACGAAGTCCCTGCTGAACAGCAGGACGATCGCCAGGGCGCCGCCGGTGCACAGCAGCGCGCCGCCGGTACGCGCCGCCGTGCGGTGCGCATGCGGGTACCTGGTCTCGGGCTGGCTGCTCATCCTGCCCATCCAGATCGGAACGGGGCGGGCGTTCTGAAGACAAAGCCCAGGGTACGGTCATGCACCCGGCCCGCAACTCCGCCGCACCCTTGACGTACCCGCGCCGGTCAGAGCACCGGCAGCAGCCACTTTCCGGTCTGCGGATCGACCATGCCGTACCGCACGGCGGTGGTGGCCGCCTCCAACCGGGAGTGGGCGCCGAGCTTCATCAGCACGGCCTGGATGTGGCAGCGCGCGGTGTTCGCGGTGATGCCCAGGTCGTGGGCGAGGCGGGTGGTGTCCCGGCCGGAGACCAGCGCGGCCAGCACCTCGCACTCGCGCGGGGTCAGGAACCGGGCCAGCCGCTGCGCGTCGTTGGACGCGCTCCCGTTGGTGGGGTACAGGATCTGCCGGGTGAGTACGTCCGGTGGCAGTACCAGCTCACCGCGGTGTGCCCGGTCGAGGACGCTGACGATCTCCGACACCGGTTGCCGCTTGTCGGCGACGCCGCGCACCCCCGCCGCCCGGGCCGCGGCCACGGTCTGGTCGTCCAGCCGGGCGCCGAGCAGCACGATCCGGGTGGCCGGCGCGGCCGCCCGGATGTCGGGCAGGCGGTCAAGGACGTTCTCCGCGCCGTACAGGACGTCGAGCAGGCAGACGTCGACCTGTTCCCGGCGCAGGACCGGGATGGCCTGGTTGGGGTGGAAGGTGATGGCCACCACCTCGGGGCCGAGCGCGCCCAGCAGGTGGGCCAGGGACTCCGCGAAGACGACGTGGTCGTCACAGACCAGGACCCGCATTCAGCGCTCCGGTTCCTCGTCGCCCGGGGCCGCGACCGGCTGCCGCAGCCGTACGCAGCAACCGCCCAACACCCCCCGACGGATCTCCAGCTCGCCGCCCCAGCCGGCGACCATGTCCTGCACGATGCCCAGGCCCAGCGAGCCGAACCCGGGCGGGATCTCGCCGAACCCCGGCCCGTCGTCGTCCACCTGGGCGACCGCCCAGCCGGTCTCGGCGCTGACCCGCACGTCCACGGTGCCCTGCGGTCCAGCGGCCCGGACCGCGTTGCCGATCACGTTGCGCAGCGCCCGCCAGTACCCGAGCGGCTCGGCAGCCGGATCGCGGCGGGCCGCCCGGCCATCCCGCCCCGGTCCTGGAGCTCCTCGTACGCCCCTTGCAACTGCTCCAGCCAGCGGGTCTCACCGAGGATCTGCCGGGCCCGGTCCCGGCTGTCCGGGCCGACGTCCTCGGCGCAGGACAGCAGCGAGGCGAGCATCATGATGGTGCCCAGTTCGTGCCGGATGTCGTGGCTGAGTTGGCGGCGGCGCAACCAGACGTAGTCGGTGCCGGGTACCGCTGCGTTGTCCGCGGCCGCCGCTGCCCGCGACCGCGTCCGGCGGGCGACCGGCAGGTCGCTCGGTTTCGATCCGTTTGTGGGCTTGACGCCCGTCGGGTCCACCCGTGGTGCAGGTGGGACGACCTTCGGGCGCCCCGCCGAGATGCTCACCACGATTCCCCCCTGGTGCGCTTGCCCGGCTTACGAAGTTGTGGTGCCTCTCGTCCGTGGAGTCCCCCGCGCTGGCCCGGTAGCCGACAGTGAGTTTATGGCACTGGCTTGCGGCCAACAATTTACCTGGCGGCCAACAAAATTAACCTAATGGCCATTGCCCTCCGTTGATCCAGACGACCTATCCCGGTACTCTCGTTCGCTCTGCGCATTCGGTGCTACGTACCACGCAGGATGTTAGGCCCTGGTTACTCCGCGACAGTGGTACGCATGCCCACCCTGACCTTCCTCGGTCATGCCGGACTGGCCATCGACGCCGAAGACTTCCGTTTGCTGGCCGATCCGTGGTTCGCCCGGACCGGCGCCTTCCTCGGGTCCTGGCACCAGTTCCCGCGTAACGACCACCTGGACACCGGAGAGTTACTGGACGCGGACTGGGTGGCGGTGTCACACGAACACCTGGATCACATGGACCTGTCCGTTCTCAGCCGGCTCCCCGACCGGACCCGGGTGCTCATTCCCCGGTACCCGTCCAGCGCCTTCCGCGACCGGCTGCGGGCCGGCGGCGTGCACCGGGTGATCGAACTTGAGCCGTGGCAACGGTTCCCGCTCGATACCCGGGGCTCCTGGATCACCGCGATCCCCGAGCAGTCACCCATGTGCAACGACGCCGCGTTCCTCATTGTCGCCGACGGGCACGCCGTCCTGGATTGCAATGACGCACGGCTGACAGCCGCGCAGGCACGACGGGCCAAACATCTGGCCGGCGGCCGGCTGGACGTCATGGCGGTACAGACGTCCGGCGCCTCCTGGCACCCGATTTGCTATTCGTATCCGCCGGACGTACGAGCGCAGATTGAATTGGACAAACGAATCGGGAAATTCCGCGCGGTATTTCGTCTGGTTCGCGCCGTAGAGCCGGACCTGGCGGTTCCGTTCGCCGGCCCACCGTGTTTCCTGGACCCGGCACTGCGGCACTTCAACGCCTCGCTGCGGGCCCCCGGCATCTTCCCCGACGCCGAGCAGGCCACGCAGTGGCTGCGCGAGCACCTGCCCGGGCAGGACTGGGCGGCCTTCCGCCCGGGCGACCGGCTGGACCTGGCCACCGGCGACCGGACCGCCGACCCGATGTCGGCGGAGGTACATGCGGCGGCCGGGGCACCCGGGTCGGACCTGGCGCAGCGGTTCCGGGCGCACTTCACCCAGCTCGGTACCCTCTCGCCGTACTTCCTGACCCGGATCGGCATGACGGTCCGGTTCGAGGTCACCGGCCCCTTCGGCGGCGACTGGGACGTCCGGATGGACGCCGACGGGCTGACCGTCGACCTGGCGGGCCGGGCCACCGCCCCGGAGTACACGTTCACCGTGGCCGGGCACTGGCTGGGCGCCGTCCTCGCCGGACAGATCGCCTGGGAGGACCTGCTGCTCTCGCTGCGGCTGACCGCCCGGCGCAGCCCCGACCGGTACAACGACTACCTGATCGGCCTGCTCAAGCACGCCAACGCCCCGGCGCTGGCGGCGATCGAGGCGTACGAGACGGGGCGGGACACCGACGAGCGGATCGTGGTGGAGGCCGACAGCGGCTCGTACGAGATCAGCCGGTACTGCCCGCACGCTGGCGAGGACCTGGCCGTCGGCGCCATCGTCGAGGGCGACCAGCTGCGCTGCCTGGGGCACAACTTCGCCTTCGACCTGACGACCGGGGAGTGTGTCAACGCCCGGTGCGAGCCGCTCGCGACCCGCCCGATGGCCACCGACGCGACCGCCGTCACCGGATGACGTCGTCCAGCCGGGCGGCCCGCGGCCGCCCGGCTTCCGGGTACGCCGGAAGGGGCCGGCCCAGCAGGTGCCGTACGGTGTCGGCGAGCACCCCGACGGTGGCCCGCAGCGTCGGCTGGACCAGGTACCGCGCCTCGATCGCGGTCCGGGCCGGTACCACCTCGTGCAGGTACCGGTCGGTGTCCGGATCAGCGCCCTCGCCCAGCACGTCGGCATCGCGCATCCGTACCTGCGCCGGACCGGTCAGTCCCGGCCGGTAGGCGAACACGAACCGGCAGCGCGGCGGGTACCCGCCGGCCAGCGTCGGCGTCTCCGGCCGTGGCCCGACCAGCGTCATCTGCCCGCGCAGCACGTGCCACAACTGGGGCAGCTCGTCCAGCGAGGTCCGGCGCAGGAACCGGCCCAGCCGGGTCACCCGGGGGTCGCCGGACATGGTGATCTCCGGTCCTCCGGTGTTCAGCCGCATCGAGCGCAGCTTGTAGATCACGAACGGGCGGCCGCCCTGGCCCAGCCGTACCTGCCGGAACAGCGCCGGCCCGGGGCTGGTCAGCCGGACCAGCAGCATCAGCGCCAGCAGCGGCAGCCCGAGGATCGCCAGCGCCACGGCGCTGGCGGTCACGTCCAGGCAGCGCCGGGCGGCACCGGGGCCGATCCCGGCCGGGTCGGCGGGGGCGCTGTCGGGCAGCCATCCGGTCGCCGTCCTGGGCGTCGGTATCTTCTGCATGGTCATCACGACTCACCCCGTTCCCGCGGCTACGAACACATCGGTGAAGACCTGGCCGAGCACGGCCAGGTCGGCCTGCAGCCCCTCCTCCAGGGAGGACGGCGACAGGTGGGTGAACAGGCGGGCGCCCTGCTGACGGCGGGACACCAGGGCGTCCCACAGGACGTTGTGCTTGAGGCCGGGGTCGAGCAGCCGGTAGATCTGACCCTGGTACCGCTGCCGCCAGGTCCAGACGTCGACCGCGGCGGCACCTTCCTTGCGCGGGATGTCGACGTACGTCCGCAGTGCCGCCTCGGTGTCGGCGTTGCTGGTGGCGTAGTCGCCCGGGTGCGCCAGCGCCTTGCGGGCCTGGAGCCGGACCATCCGGTCCCAGCCCCGGGTGTGTACCTCGCCCCACGCCGTACGCTGCGCGGTCGGTACGTCCACCCCCCAGCCGTAGTACGTGTTGTCCGGCAGCAGATCGGTGGACAGGTCCACCACGTCGACGGTGTGGCTGCCCAGGTACCCGTCCACCTTGTCCAGGGCAAGCTGCGGGTACAGCCCGCGCTGCTGGACGGCGCAGATGGTGGCCCAGCGCAGCGGCGGGTCGTGGTCGGGCAGGCAACCCAGCTCCGGTACGAGCAGGTCGATCAGGATCAGCTTGCCCGGGGCCGCCGCGTGCAGGGCGGTGGCGCTGTCCCGCAGGAACGTGCGTACCTTGGCGACCGAGTCCAGCCCGTCGTGGTACCCCATCTCGTCGGCGATCTTGATGCCGACCACCCCGGGCCGCACCGCCAGCCGGCCCAGGGTGAACACCGCGGCCCGGAACTGGTCCGGCCCGGCGAGCCAGTTCTTGACCAGGTCGGTCTCCAGCCACACCCGCAGGCCGGTCTGGTGGGCGGCGTCCACCGCCCGCTGGTACGGGTTGACCGCCGGCGGTACCACCGCGGACGGGCTGGGCGAGGGCGCCGGCGCCGGGTGACCGGACCGGGTCTTGAACACCGCCACCGGGGTCGCCACCCCGACCGCGAGGACCGCACCGACGATGAGCATGGGTAGCTTTTTCATGGCGTCCCCCTGGAGTCGGGATCGGCACCTGCCCTCGCGAAGCAGAACAGCAGCATGCCGACTGTGGCGAGGTACGAGACGGCCGATGCGCCGGCCGCCCCGATGGCGCCGTAGCGCGGGATGAACAGCACGTCCCCGACCGCGGCGACGACCACTCCGGCGCCGATGGCCACCGAGTTGAGGCCGGGCTTGCCCACGCCGTACAGGTACGCGCCGACCAGTCCGGTGACGCCGGCACCGACCGAGCCGGCGAGCAGGATCCAGGACGGGACCACGGCGCCGCGGAACGCCGGGCCGTACACCAGCGGCAGCAACGCCGAGGCGGCCAGCGCCAGCGGTACCGCGGCCAGCACGTTGAGTCCGGCCGCGGCGGGCAGGATGGCCCGGGTACGGGCCCGGGCGTCATCGGGCCGGCCGCGCGCGAACGCCGGGTACAGCACGTAGTTGACCGCGAGCCCGGGCAGCCGGAGCAGTTCGACGTACTTGCTGGCGATGGCGTACACGCCGAGCACCGCCGGTCCGGCGAGCGCGCCGAGCAGGGCCACGTCCAGTCGCAGGTTGACCAGTTGGAGCAGCCCGCCCAGTTGCCCCCGGGCCCCGTACCCGCAAATCTCCCGGGCCAGCGGGTAGCTCACCGGGCCCCAGTCGCGGAAGAATCCCCGCCGGCGCAGCCGCTCGATGATCCCCCAGGCGACCACGACGTCCGCCGCGACGAGGGCAGCGACCAGCGTCCCGGTGCCCCGGCCGAAGGGCAGCAGGGCGACGTACAGCGGGAGGTACGCGGCCTCCTCGGCGATGATCGCGACGTTGGCCCCGCCCAGGTCCCCACTGCCCTGCAGCAGTGCCTTGCCGACCGCGACGAACAACTGGCTGAAGACCGCGAACGAGGCGATCAGCACCAGGCTGACCGGCCAGGAGTGGAAGAACACCCGGTACAGCAGCGGGGTCAGGGCCAGCCAGCCGAGCGTGGCCGCGCCCGATCCGGCCCACGACAGCATCACCAGGGTCGGGCGCAGCGCCGGATCGTCGGCCCGGGAGGCCAGGAAGTACGGGGCGGCCCCGGGCAGCCCGGCGGCCGCGAGGACCCCGGCCAGCCCCGGCAGTACGCGCAGCAGGGTGAACGCGCCGACCAGGCTCGGTCCGCCGACCCGGGCCACGAGTACGGTGGCCACCGCCAGCGCCGCCAACGCGGCGAGCCGGGCCGCGACGTTGCCGACCAGCAGTCCCCGTACCCCGGTGGCGCGGCGTACCGGTGTGGCCAGCGCGGTCATGGCGCGCTCCGCCCGATCGCCCGCCGGGCCGGTCCGAGCGCGGCGACCAACCCGAACAGCGCCCAGACGTGCCGGAAGTGCAGGGTTTCGTAGAACACCGCGGAGACCGCGACGGCCACCAGTCCGGCGCACAGCAGCTCGGGTCGGGGTACCACGGCCAGGTACCTCGGCGGCACCCCGCCCGGTACGGTGATCCGTCTGGCCCGCATCGCCACCGCACCGACCAGGACGATCAGCGCGAACCCGCCGAGCACCCCCCGTTCCAGCAGGGACGCCAGGTAGTCGTCGTGCGCCTCCTTGACGTACGGCGCCTGCCGGGCCCGTAGCGCCTGCTCGGTGTTGCCCGGACCCAGGCCCCAGATGGTGTCGCCGCGCAGCCACAGCGCCACGCTCTCCTTGGCGATGGTCGTCCGGCTGCCGCCGCTCTCCGCCTCGCGGCCCAGCGAGTCGCGGATGAACGGCGACTTCTCCTCCACGCTGGTCACCCAGGTGTGCAGGTCGATCGTCGCGTAC
>VAXX01000202.1 GCA_005885115.1 Actinomycetota bacterium
ACGCCGCCGAGCGCGCCCTCGGCTCCGCGTCACCGTCCACTTTGGACAGTGAGGCGCACTTCGGCTCCGGCTGGCTCAACCAGGTCTGGGACCAGGGCACCAAGACCCTGTACCTGCAGGTCGGCGTCGGCTCCGGCAACTCCTCCGGCAGCTTCCTGGGCGACCACGACCTGTGGCGGCTGCCCGAGAAGGACGACGGCGACACCGCCAAGGCCGACCGGTACGCCGCCGCGCACCGGCCGGTGTTCCGGGCCGCCAACCCGGGCGGGAAGATCAGCCCGAACGTGGTCGGCCGGGTGTCGGCCGCCTTCGCGCTCGCCGCGCAGGTGGACGCGACCCGCGACCCGGGCCTGGCGGCCACGGAGTACCAGGCGGCCACGTCGCTGTACGCGCAGGCCAACCTGAGCCCCGGTACCCTGGTTACCGCGCTGCCCCGGGACTACTACCCCGAGGACACCTGGCGCGACGACATGGAGCTGGGCGCGACCGAGATCGCGCTGGCGGCGCAGAAGCTGGGCAGGAGCGCCTCGTCGTACCTGAGCGACGCGGCGGGCTTCGCCAAGGCGTACATCGCTTCGCCGGGTGGGGACACCTTCAACCTGTACGACACCAGTGCGCTGGCCCACGCCGACCTGATCAAGGCGATGGCCGCGGCCGGCAACCCGAGCCTGGCGGTATCCAAGGCGGCGCTGGTCGCCGACCTCAAGCGGGAGGTACAGATCGGGGCCAGCCGGGCCTCCGGCGACATCTTCCACGCCGGTGGCAACTACACCGACTTCGACGTCGACGCGCACACCTTCGGGCTGCTGGCCATGGCGGCGCTGTACAAGCAGGCCAGCGGGGACGCCTCGTTCGACGGGTTCGCCACGCAGCAGCGGGACTGGCTGTTCGGCGCGAACGCGTGGGGCGCGAGCTTCATGGTCGGGCAGGGCAGCGCGTACCCGAAGTGCATGCAGCACCAGGTGTCCAACCTGGCGCACAGCTCGGCGCTCGGCGCCGTGGTCAACGGGCCGAACAACCCGAGCCAGTTCTCCGGCGGCCTGGGCAGCTACCAGGACGGCATGGTCAAGTGCCCGTCCAGCGGCGACCCGTACAGCGCCTTCACCGGGCACACCAGCCGGTACGTGGACGACGTCCGGTCCTGGCAGAGCAGCGAGCCGGCGCTGGACATGACCGGCTCGGCGATCCTGGGCGCGGCGCTCCAGCAGGTCCGCCCGTAACGACAACGGAAGGGGCCCGGCAGCGCACGCGCTGCCGGGCCCCTTCCGTTACGTCACTTGGCGTCGAGTACGTCCACCACGAAACGCAGCGGCCCGGCCGGCTGGCCACTGCCCGGGTTGTCGCCGTAGGCCAGGTCCGACGGGATGTCCAGCTGCACCCGGCTGCCCACCTTGACCCCGATCAGGCCCTGGTCCCAGCCCTTGATGACGTTGCCGGTGCCGACCTGGAACTGGAACGGCTGCCCGGTCTTCCAGGACGCGTCGAACTCCTCGCCGGTCGTGTACGACACCCCGACGTAGTTGACGGTCAGGTTCTGCCCCGACTGCACCGCCGGCCCGGTGCCCTGGACCAGCGTCGTGACGTTGAGCTTGGTCAACGTACCGGTGCCCTTGGTGACCGTCGGCTTCTGCGCGAGCGCCGGCGGGGTCGCCACGCCACCCGCCGAGGATGACGACGCGGCGCTGGGCGTGCTGGTGCTCGGCGTGCTGCTGTGCCGGTTGAGCAGGAGGACGAGGCCGACCACGACGGCGACGGCCACGACGCCCGCGATCGCGCCGATGGTCGCCAGCCGGCGCCGGCGGGCCGCCGCCCGGCGCGCTGCCGCCTCGCGCGCGAGGGCGCGCTTGGCCTCCCGCTTGGGCGACCGCGCGGGGGTCACCGGACCGGGCTGCCTGGTCTGGCCGGGGTTGGTCACCGGTCGTCTCCCTACAGGTACGTTTCGTGATCATCGTATCCGCCCCGGCCCGGAGCCCGGGCCGGCTTGGCGGGACCATTAGACCACCTGGCTACCGGCGGCGCGGACCGTGCCCGTGCCCGAGGACCACGATCAGCCAGATGATCACGGCGGCCAGCACCATCCCGACCAGGACCGCGATGACGATCTTCAGCCGGCTGTACGGCCGCTGCCCGATCACCTCACCGGTACGCCCGTTGACCAGCACCGTGAACGTCTTCCCGCCGTGCAGGTACGAGGCGATCCACACCGGCAGCAGGACCAGCTTGTACATGAGCTCGAAGTAACGCGTCCGTATCCAGTTCAGCCGCTGCTCGTCGCCGCCGATGTCCCGTTCGCAGTCGTTCTCGATGACCTTGGCCATCCGCGCCTTGGCCGTCTCCAGGCCGGACTCGGGCTCGACGTCGTACCGCAGCGCGGTGTACCCGGCGAGGTAGTCCGGCTGGTACGGGACCGCCTGCGCCAGCGGCCACGGCTCCAGCTTCTCCAGGTGCCGGGTGGTCACCTTGCCGGTCCCGGTCACCAGTACGTCGTCGAAGTCCCGGGAGACGGTGCCGCTGGCCGGGTACCACCGGGTCCGCTGGACCTCCCGGGTGCGGGTCTCGCCGTTCTCGGTGTACGTCTCGGTCTCGTAGTAGTGCTCGCCGCGCTGCCCGTCGTAGTCCGAGACGGTCTTCGCGTCGAAGGTCCAGTGCGGCAGGTAGGTACCCCGGGTGGACTCGGCGTCGGTCACCTTCTTCAGGCTGCCCGGGGCGAACCAGCGCGACCTCGCCCATTTCCCGAGCGCCTCCCGGACCGCCCCGCGGTCCACCGCGAACGGCAGTACCGCCTCGGGCGCGATCTGCTCGCCGGAGGTGACGTCGGCGACCAGCGGGGCGGCGCAGAACTGGCACCTGTCCGCGATCGCGTCGCTCTGCGTCTGCGCACCGCACTTCTGGCACACGAGGGTATGCGCGGCGAGCGTGGCCAACGGCTTGCGGGGCAACGTGGCCAGCTCGTCGATCGCGTGCTCGCGGACCGTCCGGTCGGGAGTGGCGAGCTGCTGCTCGAAGCCGCAGTACGGGCAGCGCAGCGCGGTCGTTCCGGGGGCGTACTCGACCCGGGCACCGCACCCGGCACAGGGGTACTCGCTGGTCATGACTGGGGCGGCAGGGGAGGCGGTACGGCGCCGAAAAGCTGGGCCAGCTCGGGGACCTCACCTGCGGATACCCATCCGCTCATGCCGGCCTTCCAGACCAGCGTGCCGCGCGTGATCGCGCCGCCGGACACCTGGCCGGCGAGTCCGTTCAGGTCGAACGGTCCCTGCCGCTGGCCGCTGATCCCCGCGTACCACTGGTTCTCGGTGGGCAGCGGCGGCGGCCCGGCGGCCGGCGGCGCGGCCGGCGCCATCGACGCGGCCGCCCGCTGTCCCATCGCCATGCCCAGCCCGACGCCCAGCCCCTCGCCCGCGCCGCCAGGGTTGTTGGCCGCCGCCTCCATCGCGTTGGCCGCCTGGAATTTCGTGTACTGGTCGAGGTTGCCGACGATGCCGATCTGGGTACGCCGGTCCAGCGCCGCCTCGACCTCCGGCGGCACCGAGATGTTCTCGATGATGAACTTGGGGATCTCGATGCCGACGCTGGCCAGGTCCTCGGACAGCGCGCCGGCCAGCCGCAGCCCGATGGTGTCCTGGTGGGCGGCGAGGTCGAGCATCGGTACCTGCGCGGTGGCCAGCGCGCTGCCCAGCCGGCTGACGATCATCTGGCGCAGGTACTCCTCCACCTCCTC
Organism: Actinomycetota bacterium; assembly: GCA_005885115.1. Taxonomy (GTDB): domain Bacteria; phylum Actinomycetota; class Actinomycetes; order Mycobacteriales; family Micromonosporaceae; genus AC-43. The sequence goes on from VAXX01000202.1 coordinate 3,722, forward strand.
GGTGCGGAACTGCGGATCGGTGCCGACCAGTTCCCGCAGCAGCCTGGCGGCGTCGACCACGCGGGCCGCGTACGCTCCGAAGGCGCGCAGCCGGACCATGCCGAACTCGGGATCGCGGACGATCACCGGGTTGGGCGTACCCCACTTCATGTCGGTGAACAGCCGGGTGTTGACGAAGTAGACCTCGGCCTTGAAGGGGGAGTGGAAGCCGTACTTCCAGCCCTTGAGGGTGGCCAGGATCGGTAGGTTCTGCGTCTCCAGCTCGTACATGCCGGGCGGGAAGGTGTCGGCGATCTGCCCCTCGTTGACGAACACGGCGGT
>VAXX01000203.1 GCA_005885115.1 Actinomycetota bacterium
CGCAGCCCGGCCATGTCCTGCCACACGAGGACCTGCGCGTCGGTCTGGCTGCCCGCGCCGATACCGATGGTGGGGATGTGCAGTTCGTGGGTGACCCGTTTGGCGACCTCGCCGGGCACCATCTCCAGGACCACCGCGAAGGCCCCGGCCTCCTGCACCGCGTGCGCGTCGGCGAGCAGCTCGTCAGCGGCCGCGTCGCCCCGCCCCTGGACCCGGTACCCGCCGATGACGTGTTCGCTCTGCGGGGTGAAGCCGATGTGCGCCATCACCGGGATGCCGGCCTGGGTCAGCGCGGCGATCTGGGCGGCGACCCGCCGGCCGCCCTCCAGCTTGACCGCGTGGCACAGCCCCTCCTTGAGGAACCGGACCCCGGTACGCAGCGCCTGGGTCGGGCCCTCCTCGTACGAGCCGAACGGGAGGTCGCCGACGACCAGGGCGCGGTGGGTGGCGCGGACCACCCCGCGTACCAACGGGAGCAGCTCGTCCACGGTCACCGGAATGGTGCTCTCGTAGCCGTAGACGTTGTTGGCGGCGGAGTCGCCGACCAGGAGCACGGGAATGCCGGCCGCGTCGAACAGGCCGGCGGTGTACTGGTCGTAGCTGGTGAGCATGGCCCACTTCTCGCCGCGCTCCTTGGCGGCGATCAGGTCACGGGTACGCACCCGTCGGCTGGCCGGGCCGCCGTAGAGGGACGGCACCTCGGGTTGGGACATCGATGTCTCCTCGGAAACTCCTCGAGGCCGCTCGGTGCGCGGTCCCCGGGTCAGACCTCGATCGTCCCACCGGATCGGCGGTCTGTTCAGGCCGGAGTGGACGACATCACAGCGGTGGGTACCGTTTCCGGCTCCGGCCGGGCCGTCTCCCGGAACCGGTTGGTGATGGGCAGCCTGCGGTCCCGACCGAACGCCTTGATCGAGATCTTGGTACCCGGGGCGGCCTGGCGCCGCTTGTACTCGGCCAGATCGACCATCCGTAGCACCCGGTCCACCAGCGCCGGGTCGTGCCCGGCCGCGACCAGCTCGTCCCGCCCCAGGTCCCCGTCGATGTATCCGGCGAGGATCGCGTCCAGCACCGGATAGTCCGGCAGCGAGTCGCTGTCGAGCTGGCCGGGGCGCAGCTCCGCGCTGGGCGGCTTGAGGATCGAGTTCTCCGGGATCGGCGGCGTCTGGCCCTGCCGTACCGCCTCCTCGTCGCGCCACCGGGCCAGCGCGTACAGCCGGGTCTTGAAGACGTCCTTGACCGGGTTGAACCCGCCCACGGAGTCGCCGTACAGCGTCGAGTAACCGACCGCGAGTTCACTCTTGTTGCCGGTGGTGAGGACGAGGTGCCCCTCCTGGTTGGACAGCGCCATGAGGATGACCCCGCGCACCCGCGCCTGGAGGTTCTCCACGGCCAGACCCGACAGCGACAGGTTGGCCAGGAACGCGTCCACCATCGGCTGGATCGGCTCGACCCGGTAGTCCAGCCCGGTCCGCTTGGCCAGGTCGGCCGCGTCGTCGCGGGAGTGCTCGGAGGAGTACGTGCTGGGCATCGAAACGCCGACGACGTGCTCGGGACCCAGCGCGTCGCAGGCGATCGCGGCCACGACCGAGGAGTCGATGCCGCCGGAGAGGCCGAGCACGACCGACGGGAAGCCGTTCTTGCGGACGTAGTCGCGCAGGCCGAGGGTTTGTCGACGGAGTCGGACAGGTGGATCCGCTCGACCCGCATCGGCTCGTCGACGCGTACCGCCGGGACGTCGCTGTCCACCTCGTCGTCGGCTTCAACTCCGGCCGGCAGGGTCAGGTCGTGTACCAGCAGGTGCTCGCTGAACTGCGGCGCCCGGGCCAGCAGCCGCCCCCGGGCGTCGACCAGGATCGAGTCGCCGTCGAAGACCAGCTCGTCCTGCGCCCCGACCAGGTTGACGTACGCGACGGCGGCGCCCGCCTCCCGGGCCCGCCGGGCCACCAGCGGCCGGCGTACGTCGTCCTTGTTCATTTCGTACGGGGAGGCGTTGATGTTGACGACCAGTCCCACCCCGGCCGACCGGGCCACCGCGAACGGGCCACCGGCCTGCCAGATGTCCTCGCACACGGTCAGCGCGACGTCGACGCCGCCGATCCGTACCACCCGCAGGGTGTCCCCGGACACGAAGTACCGGTCCTCGTCGAAGACGCCGTAGTTGGGCAGGTGGTGCTTGAAGTACGTGGCCACCACCCGGCCGCCGGACAGCAGCGCCAGGGCATCGCGCGGTCCCCGGTCCGGTGGGGCGTCGGCGCCCAGCCGGGCCGGGCCGGGGCGTGCAGGGCGGTACGCGAGGCGGCCACGAAGGACTCGCGGAAGACCAGATCCTCCACCGGGTACCCGGTGAGCATCATCTCGGGGAACGCGACCAGATGCGCACCGGCCTCGGCGGCCCGGCGGCTCCAGGCCCGTACCGTGTCGGCGTTGCCCGGCAGGTCACCGACGGTCGAGTCCACCTGGGCGAGGGCGATGCGCAGGATCGGCATACCCCCATCTTCTCTCAGCGGCGTGGCGGCCCGGTAACCGCGCCGTGCAGCGGCCTGCCGTGGGCGTCGGTCGGGATCGTCGGTACCCCCACGAAGCTGAAACCGGCAAGGGTGGCCAGGCCCAGCAGCGTGCCGCCCAGCCCGCACCGGACCACCCGCCAGAACATCCGCATGCCGCCCCCCTCCCCGGTCCAACGAGCGGGCCGCTGAGGAGGGTCGCTGGGGGGTGGTCGCTGGGGAGTGTCAGCCCTTTGGGCTGACGCGCCCTTATGTCGGGGGTGGTCCATCCCTTGCCGTGCGGGCGGGCGTAACTTGGCGGTAACGAGGTGGGGGCAGACTCGGCCGTCAGGCCGGTCTGACCGGTCCGTTCGGGTTGCGAGGGGTGGACGATGGACCGTCAACAGGAGTTCGTACTCCGGACGCTGGAGGAGCGGGACATCCGGTTTGTCCGGTTGTGGTTCACCGACGTCCTGGGCACCCTGAAGTCGGTCAGCGTCGCGCCGGCCGAGCTGGAGGCCGCGTTCGACGAGGGGATCGGCTTCGACGGCTCGGCGATCGAGGGCTTCGCCCGGATCCACGAGTCCGACATGGTGGCCATGCCCGACCCGACGACCTTCCAGGTCTTCCCGTTCTAGGGCGGGGGCAGCGGCGAGAGCGCCGGGATGTTCTGCGACATCCTCCAGCCCGACGACTCGCCGTCCTGGGCCGACCCGCGCCACGTGCTGCGCCGGGCGCTCTCGCGCGCCGGCGAGGCCGGGTTCACCTGCTACGTGCACCCCGAGATCGAGTTCTACCTGCTGCGTGACCTGCCCGGCGACGGCACACCGCCCGTGCCCGCCGACACCGGCGGCTACTTCGACCAGGCCAGCCACGACGTCGCCCCGCACTTCCGGCGCAACGCCATCGAGACGCTGGAGTCGATGGGGATCTCCGTCGAGTTCAGCCACCACGAAGGCGGCCCGGGGCAGCAGGAGATCGACCTCCGCTACGCCGACGCGCTGACGATGGCGGACAACATCATGACGTTCCGCTACATCGTCAAGGAGGTCGCGATGGCCCAGGGGGTCCGCGCGTCCTTCATGCCCAAGCCGTTCACCGAGCACGCGGGCTCTGGCCCGCGCGTTCATCGCCGGGCTGCTGCACCACGCCCGGGAGTACACGGCGGTCACCGACCAGTGGGTCAACTCGTACAAGCGGCTGTTCCCGCAGGCGATCGCCGACCGGATCACCGAGTCGCCGGCGTACGTCTGCTGGGGCGCCCGGAACCGGTCGGCCCTGGTGCGGGTACCGGCGTTCGGCAAGACCAACTCCGCCCGGGTCGAGGTGCGCTCGCTGGACTCGGCGTGCAACCCGTACCTGGCCTTCGCCGTCCTGCTCGGGGCCGGCCTCAAAGGCATCGAGGAAGGGTACGAGCTGCCGCCCGGTGCCGAGGACGACGTCTGGTCGTTGTCCAACGAGGAGCGCAAGGCGATGGGGTACGAGGCCCTGCCGGAGAACCTGTCCGAGGCGATCGACGTGATGGCCGGCTCCGAGCTGGTGGCCGAGGTACTCGGCGAGCACGTCTTCGAGTTCTTCCTGCGCAACAAGCGCGCCGAGTGGGAGGAGTACCGGCGCCAGGTCACCCCGTACGAGCGCCAGCGCTACCTCGGCGTCATGTAGCCCGTTTCTGTCGTACCCCGGTCGTAGCCTGCGCGCATGAACCGCACCGATCGGCTCTACGCGCTCGTGGAGGAGCTGCGGGCGGTGACGCCCGCGCCACGCAGCGCCCGTTGGCTGGCCCAGCGCTTCGAGGTGTCCGCGCGCACGGTCGAACGGGACATCGGCGCGCTCCAGCAGGCCGGGGTCCCGATCTACGCCGAGCCGGGCCGGACCGGTGGGTACGTGCTGGACAAGACCCATACGCTGCCGCCGGTCAACGTGACGCCGGGCGAAGCGGTGGCGATCGCGGTGGCGCTGGAAGGGCTGCGGGGCACGCCGTTCGAGGAGGCGGCCCGGGCCGCGCTGCGCAAGGTGGTCGCGGTGATGCCGGCCCGGGACGCGGTCGCGGCGGGCGAGCTGGCGGGTCGGGTACGCCTGCTGGGCGCGCCGGGCGCCGATCGGGTACCGGCACCGGTGGCGCGAGCCTTGTCCGACCGGCGGGTGCTGCGGTTCGGCTACGTCGACCGGCACGGTGCGGCGACGGCGCGGGAGATCGAGCCGTTGGGGTACGTGGGCGGCGGGCACTGGTACCTGGTCGGCTGGTGCCGGCTGCGGGATTCGGTGCGCTGCTTCCGGCTGGACCGGATCGTCGATCCGGTCGCGACCGAGGAGCTGGTCAGCCCGCGTGGGATCGACCTGGCCGACCTGGACATCCCGCTCGACGTGCGTACCCCGGTCCTGGTGTAGGAGGCGGTCAGTGGCCCGCGACGAAGGACTCGATGAGCGCGCTGACGTTGTTGTCGACGATGTCCCAGCCGTGGGCGGCGCCGAGCACGATGTCCAGCTTCTTGTCGGTGGAGGCGCAGGCGGTGTAGAGGCTCTGGGCCTGGCTGGCGAAGTCCTCGTCGTCCTTGGCGGCGACGAAGATCACCGGTACGGTCAGCGACCTGACGGCGACGGCCGGGTGGACCTCCTCGTCCGACAGGGGTCCGGACAGGCTCACCACCCCGTTGACCGGCGGCCTGGCGTTGGCGGCGGCGTAGAGGACGGCGGCGCCGCCCCTCGACGCGCCGACGAGGAACACCTTCTGTACGCCCACCCGGCGCAGCGCGGCGACCCCGGCCAGTACGTCATTGCCGGGGTTCCCGCCGGACCAGTCGAACAGCAGGACCCGGTACCCCCGGTCGGTCAGTTCGTCGCCGAGCACGGTCTTCCAGGTACACAGGTCGTCGTTGACCTGGTTGGCCAGGACGACCCCGGTCTCGCCGCTGCCGAGGATGACCCCGTCGGCGTGCCGGCCGTTGTCGGCGGGCAGCCCCACCCCGTCAGCGCTCTGCTCGTCCGCGCTGATGCAGTCGGCAACGGTGCTCGGGGTCGACGTCGGCGCGGCCCTCGGCGCCGCCGTGGTGCAGCCCGCGAGGCCCATCAGGGCTGCGCTGAGAATGGCCCTGCACGCGGCCCGCCGGATCGCCATGGGCCAATACTCTAGTCGGCACGCCAGCCGGGGACCGGGGGGCAGTGGCTGGTGAGGAACGTCTCGATCAGCGCCGCGATCTTGTCGTTGACCAGCGCCCAGCCGTGGTCGCTGCCCGGTTCGATGTCCAGCTTCTTGTCCTTGGACGGGCAGGCGGCATACAACAGCCGGGCATCGTTGGCGTAGTTTCCGTCCTGCTGAGAGGCGACGAAGATCGCCGGCACGGTCAGGGTCTTCGCCGCCTCGATCGCGCCCACGCCGAAGGACACCTGTGCGGCGGACAGGCTCACCACGCCGTCGACCGGTGGCTGGGCGGTCCCGGCGGCGTACACCACGGCGGTGGCCCCCAACGAGGCGCCGATCAGGAACACCTTGTGTACGCCCTTGGCGCGCAGGGCGGCCACCCCGGCCAGTACGTCCTTGCCGGCGTTCCCGCCGGACCAGTTGAACAGCAGCACCCGGTAGCCCTTGCTGACCAGGTAGCTGGCGTACACGGTCTTCCAGGTGCACAGGTCGGCGTTGCTCTGGTTGGCGAACAGGACACCGGTGTCCCCGCTGCCGAGGATCACCGCGTCGGCGTGGTCACCGTCCTCAAGGGGTAGGCGTACCCCGCCGGTGCGCTGCTCGTCGGCGCTGATGCAGTCGGCGAGCGTACTCGGGGTCGGGGTGGGGGTCGGCGCGGCCTTCGGTCCGGTTGCGGAGCACCCCGTGGCGGCCAGTACCCCCAGGAGTACGGCCATGCGCAGCAACATCGTCATGCCTCGATACTTTAGTTTCGGCGGCGCTCGCGTAGGGGTACGCCGGCTGTTTGACCAGGTGTCGTCGAGCCGACCGGGGTATCGGCAGGCTCGGCCCTGCGTGCTTCAATGCGGGTCGATCACGTCTCGTCTGGCAGGGGAGCGAGTCCGGGCATGGCCAACATGGTGCCGTTCACCAACAACTACAGCGACCAGTCCACCCGTGAGGGGTACCAGTTCGAGTTCCACTGCATGCGGTGCGGGAACGGGTACGCCTCGTCGTTCCAGCACTCGGTGACCGGGTTCGGCGGCCGGCTGCTGCGCATGGGCGGGGATCTGCTCGGCGGCGACGTGGGGGAGAAGGCCGCGCAACTGGGCTGGGACGCGGAGTGGCTGCGCGACGGCAACCGCGGCAGCACCCGGGACAAGGCGCTGGCCAAGGCCGCGACCGAGATGCAGGACAACTTCGAGCAGTGCCACCGGTGCGGCCAGTGGGTGTGCAAGCCGGTCTGCTGGAACGGCGAGCGCGGGCTGTGCACGAGCTGCGCGCCCAAGCTCAGCCAGGAGATCGCCGGGATGCAGGCGTCCGCGCAGATCAACCAGCTCAACGAGAAGATCCAACAGGTCGACTGGACCAAGGACGTCAACTACCGCGACCAGGGGACGGCCCGCTGCCCGTCGTGCGACCAGGAAGCCAACGGCAAGTTCTGCCAACACTGTGGTACGGCGCTGGCCGCGGCCCCGGCCGCGACCAAGAAGTTCTGCGGCAACTGTGGTACGAGCCTGACGCCGGGCGCGGTGTTCTGCTCCGAGTGCGGCACCCCGACGGTGTAGCCCGTGCGTTTCCGGCTGGTGGCAGCGGACGGCGCGGTGCTCGACGAGGGGGAGGCCGTGGCCGAGTTGGCCGGCGGCGCCCTTGTCGTGTCGCCGAGCTTCGGGCCGGTACTGCGGGTGGCGCCGGCCGACATCGTGGAGGTGGGGGAGCCGGAGCCGTACGTGGTCCGGCTTTGCTGGCGGAACTGGCCGACGCGCGGGCCGCCGATACCGTCGATACGTTGCTGCTGGAGGGAATCGGTACGCCGGAGACGTTTCCGGGCTGGGTCGGGGACTCCGAGGCCGAACTGCGGCTCTACGACGACGCGCTGGTCGTACTGCCGGTACGCGGGGACGCGGAGAAGGTGCCGTACCCGTTCATCCGGGGCGTGGGTACCGACCCGTCGGGGTACCGGATCTCCGTCGACATCGCTGGGCGGTCACCGCTGGTGCTGCACCGGCTGGCCACCCGTACCACTGAGTTTGTCGATCTGCTCGGCGCCCGCCACCGCGCCACGTCCGGCCGGACCGTGGCCTTTCTCGGCGCGCTGCTGCCCGGGCTTGGCCCGATCGCCCTGCGGTCGGTCGCGGACCTGTTGCGCGACGGCCTGGCCGGCTCGCGCGCCGACGTGGACGCCGTCGACCCGACGGTGTGGCCGGCGCTGGCCGCGATCGCGCTGCCGGAGCGCGCGCCCGCGTTGCCCGCGTTCGACCGGCTGGGCGCGACCTGGCTCGGGTTCAAGCAGGTGAGCTCGGTCGAGCGCGCCGCCGAGGGGGTGCAGCCCTGGAGGGACCCCGCGATCACGCCGGATCTGGGCAACCACAACGCTTCCGCCGGCTCGTTCGGCGGCGGCTTCGGCGGGATGCTCGGTGCCGCAATGGTTTCCGGCGGTCCGCCGACCGCACTGGGATTCGACGGGCCGTTCGGGACGTACGGAACCGTGCTGGCGTACCAGATGCTGGGGTTGACCGGAGGGAACTTCGGCGGCACGCGGACGATGCTGCCCCGGGCCGACGTGACCCGCGGTCGGCTGACGCCCGCGCACACCGACCTGGCGGCGTTGCGGGCTTCCGGGGAAGCGCCGACGGTTCTCGCGTTCGCGCTGTGCCTGACGCCGTCCGGGATGCTCGCGTACGAGGTGCTCAACGAGGGCGACCACGCGACGTACGTGTACCGGGCCGGCGGGCCCGATGGGGTGGCCGCGCTGAACCGGGCGCTGGACCTGCTCGGGTTCCGGGTGGAGGGGATCTACGCCGACGCGGACTCGGCCGCATCGCGCTACCGCAAGGCGGCGCAACGGCTTCCGGCCCTGCGCCTGCTGCGCGAGGCGTTCGTGGGGCGGGTCGTCCACACCGACGGTTGGGCGGCGCGGCTGGCAGAAATGTTGGGGTCGTAGGGAAACACCGACAGGACGTTGTCGCCACGCGCCGCCATGCTCGTCTGGACATCGAAAACGAGCGAAGGAGACGCGGATGTCCAGGATGACGCACGGGATCGGCTGGTTCCAGATCGGTACGGACGACCCCGAGGCGGTGAAACGGTTCTACAGCACGGTTTTCGGCTGGACCTTCGCGCTGCAGGAGGACGAGGCCGTGCCGTACCACGTCATCACGACGCCGGCCAACGACTCGATCCGCGGCGGGCTGCTGGAGACCGGCGGGAAGGTCCCGAACCACGCGATCTTCTGCGTGGTGGTCGAGGACGTGGCGGCCACCTGCGTGTCGGTGGAGATGGCCGGCGGCAAGGTGGTGGTACCGCCGAACGAGGGGGGCGACGGGCTGATCTTCGCGCACCTGACCGACCCGTCGGGCAACGAACTGGCGGTGTACTCGCAGCCGAAGGGTCAGGACGGCTGAACGACCGCGGGTTCCGCGGTGAGGGTGCCGGCGGCCACGTCGAGGGTCGCCGGCACCCCCACGGGTACGGTCAGCTGCCCGGCCCCGTGACCGACCGGCAGCCCACCGAGCACCGGTACGCCGAGGTCGCCCAGCCGTTCGGTGAGAACGTCCGCGACGGTCACCGGCCAACCGTCGGCACACCGGGTGAACTGGCCCAGCGCAACGCCGTGAAGTCCGTCGAGGACGCCGGCACGGC
>VAXX01000204.1 GCA_005885115.1 Actinomycetota bacterium
GATCAGAGGGTCTGGATCGTCGCGATCCGCTCCTCCAGCTGCTCGATGGTCGCCTGGGCGCTGGGCGGGCCGCCACACAGCCGGCGCAGCTCGGCGTGGATCTTGCCGTGCGGCAGGCCGGTCCGGTGGTGGTGCGCGGCCACGAGGCCGTTGAGCTGGCGGCGCAGCAGGATCCGGCGCTCGCCGGCCGTCCGCGGTTTCTCGGGCGTCGGCTGGCGCGGTACGGCCGCCGGGCTGGCGGCACGCTGCTGCGCCTGCCGCTTGGCCAGCAGGACCGACACCTGGTCGGCGGTGAGCAGGCCGGGCAGGCCCAGGTACTCCTCCTCCTCCGGGGTACCGGTGCGGACCGGGGTACCGAACGAGGCGCCGTCGAAGATCACCTGATCGAGTTCGGCCGTGACGGACAGCGCCTCGAAGCGCTTCTCCAGCTCGCCGGACGCCTGCTCGGTACGCTGCGCCCGCTCCAGCAGCCCGTCGTCGAAGCCGTCCCTGGCGTTCCGGGCGCCGAGTACGTGGTCCCGCTCGACCTCCATGTCGCTGGCCAGCTCCAGAAGCGCCCCGACACTGGGTACGAACACCGTGGCGGTCTCCCCCGGCCTGCGGGCCCGGACGAAGCGCCCGATCGCCTGGGCGAAGAACAGCGGCGTCGAGGCGCTCGTCGCGTACACGCCGACGGCCAGCCGGGGAATGTCCACGCCCTCGGACACCATCCGCACCGCGACCATCCAGCGCTGCCCGGAGCCGCCGAACTCGGCGATCCGGCCGGAGGCGCCCGCGTCATCGGAGAGCACCACAACGGCCTTCTCGCCGGTGATCTGCCCGATCAGCTTCGCGTACGCGCGGGCGGCGGCCTGGTCGGAGGCGATCACCAGACCGGCGGCGTCGGACATGCCGCCCTCGCGCAGGACGGTCAGCCGCGCGTCGGCCGCCCGGAGCACCTGGGGCATCCAGTCCCCGCCCGGGTCCAGGGCGGTCCGCCAGGCCTGCGCGATCAGGTCCTGGGTCATCGGCTCACCGAGCCGGGCGGCCAGCTCCTCCCCGGCGCTGGTCCGCCAGCGGGTCTCGCCGGAGTAGGCGAGGAAGATCACCGGGCGTACCACGCCGTCCTGGAGGGCGTCGGCGTAGCCGTACGTCGAGTCGGCGCGGGAGCGCAGGAGCCCGTCGGGGCCCCGCTCGTACCGGACGAAGGGGATCGGGTTCTCGTCGGACCGGAACGGCGTACCGGTGAGCATCAGTCGACGTACCGCTGAATCGAACGCGGCCTTCACCCCGTCGCCCCAGGACCGGGAGTCCCCAGCGTGGTGGATCTCGTCGAGGATGACCAGCGTGGGCCGCGCCAGCGTACGGCGGCGGTGGACCTGCGGAGCCATGCCGACCTGGGCGTAGGTGAGCACGGCGCCGTGGAAATCGGCGGCGGAGTGGACGTCGGCGTTGCGGAACGCCGCGTCCAGCGCGATGCCCACCGCGCCCGCCGCGGCCGCCCACTGGTTCTTCAGGTGCTCGGTCGGGGTCACCACGGTGACCGCCTGTACGGTGCCGTCAGCCAGCAGCTCGGCGGCGATGCGCAGGGCGAAGGTGGTCTTCCCGGCGCCCGGCGTGGCGACGGCGAGGAAGTCGTCGTCGCGGCGGCGCAGGTACTCCACGAGCGAACGGCGCTGCCAGGCCCGCAACGGCGGGAACGCGTCCAGGACCGGCCGCGGCGGCGCCATCGCCCTCCCTCCCGAAGCTAGCTCTGGCACCGGCCTGAAGGGGGCGGCCCAGGTCCACGCGGACGCGCAAACGCCCCCGGGCCGGGAAGGTCCGAAGGCGGGTTACAGCTTACCGGGTCGGCCGGGGTCGACTCACTCGTCGTGGAACGAGTCGTAGATCTCCTTGCACCGCGGGCAGACCGGGCAGCCGGGCTTGGACGCCTCGGTCACCGGGAACTTCTCCCCGCACAGCGCCTCGACGAAGACGCCGAAGACCGCACTCTCCACCATCTTGTTCTTGTCGACGTAGTGGAAGAACTCGGAGCCGGTATCGGCTTCCTTGTCCTTGACCTCAGGGCGCTCGATTATTTCGGTACCGCTCATGACACTCCAGTCTGCCAGCATGGCCGCCCGGGCCCAAGCCGGCTGGGTACGGTGATCTGCGTGAGCATCTTCGACCAGTCTGGTACCACCCACCGGCCCGGACCGGTCGTGTACGGGGACCACGTCGTGGCGGCCCGGGAACGGAGCGCCCCGATCGTGGCGCTGGAGACCACCATCGTCTCGCACGGGCTGCCCCGCCCGGAGAACCTGGACGTGGCCCGGGAGGTCGAACAGGTCGTCCGGGACAACGGGGCGGTTCCCGCCACGATCGGGATGATCGGCGGACAGGTGGTGGTCGGCGTCGACGACAAGCAGCTCACCCGGCTCGCCACCGCCGACCCGGTCGCCAAGCTGTCGGTCCGGGACCTGGCGGTGGCCGCCGCGGGCGGCGTCGACGGGGCCACCACGGTCGCCGGTACCAGCGCGATCGCGGCCGCCGCCGGCATCCGGGTCTTCGCGACCGGAGGACTCGGCGGGGTACACCGGGAGGCGGGGTACGACGAGTCGGCGGACCTGGTCACGCTCGCCCGTACCCCGATCGCGGTGGTCTGCGCCGGAGTCAAGTCCATCCTCGACGTGGGCGCCACGCTGGAGCGCCTGGAGACGCTGGGGGTGGCCGTGATCGGGTACCGGACCCGGCGCTTCCCGGGCTTCTTCATCAGCGACAGCGGGTACCCGGTGGACTGGGTGGTCGACTCGCCCCAGGAGATCGCGGCGGTCCTGCGTACCCAGGCGGACCAGGGGGTACACACCGGGGCGGTGGTGGTGGCCAACCCGCTGCCGCCGGATGAGCAGGTCGAGCCAGCGCTGCACGACCGGGTACTGGCCGAGGGGATGGCCACCCTGGCCGGCGAAGGGGTCACCGGCAAGGCGGTCACGCCGGCGCTGCTGGCCTACTTCCACGCGGCCACCCAGGGGCGCAGCCTGGTCGCCAACGTACGGATCATCCTGCGCAACGCGGCGCTCGCGGCGCAGATCGCGGTGGCGCTGTCTGCGGGCGAAGTCTCCGGGCGAGGCGAGGAGCTGACATGAGCAGGATCGTCGTGGTCGGGGACGTGATGACGGACGTGGTGGCCGTCCACGGGTCGCCGGTCGCGCGGGGGACCGACACCGCGGCGCAGATCGAGCTGACCGGGGGTGGCGGGGCGGCGAACACCGCGGCCTGGCTGGCCGACCTGGGGGTACCGGTGACGCTGGTGGGGGTCGTGGGTACCGACCCGGCCGGCTCGGCCCGGCTGGACGAGCTGCGTGCGGCCGGGGTCACCTGCGCCGTCCGGCGTACCCGGGAGGCGCCCACGGGTACCGTCGTGGTGCTGTCCCGGGCCGGGGAACGGACGATGCTGACCGACCGGGGCGCCAACGCCACACTGTCCACTGTGGACATTGATACCGCGTTGGCCGAGGCACCGGACGCGGGGCACCTGCACCTGTCCGGGTACATGCTGCTGGACGAG
>VAXX01000205.1 GCA_005885115.1 Actinomycetota bacterium
CCCTGCGGCGGATCGCCGCATACGCACTGTGTCGTAGTAGCGACGATCAGGTACTGCTCGTCCGGCACTCGGCCGCCTCCGGTACCCCCGGAATCTGGTCGTTGCCCGGCGGCGCGGTCGACCATGGGGAGAATCCGCGCGACACCGTCGTCCGCGAAACCGCCGCCGAGACCGGCCTGTCCGTGGCCGTCACCAAGCTGGTCGACGTGCACGCCGACATGCGGGCCCTGCCGCACCGGGGCCTGACCATCCACACCGACCGGCTCATCTACGCGGTGACCGTACGCGGTGGCGGGCTGATCGACCGGATCGGCCAGCCCACCGACCTGGCCCGCTGGTTGAGCCCGGACGAGGCCGCCGCGCTGCCGCTGCGGCCGTTCACCGCGGTCGTTCTCGGGCTCTCGCCGGCGTCGGTCGACCTGCGTCCGGACGAGCCGCCGGACTTCCCGTCGTTCTACGCCTACCCCGGGCCGGACGGGCTGCACCGGGCCCAGCGCTTCGCCGCGTACGCCCTGGTCACCGACCCGGACGGGCGGGTACTCCTGACCCGGATCGCGCCCGGGTACCCCGGCGCCGGCCAGTGGCACCTGCCCGGCGGCGGTACCGACTACGGCGAGCAGCCCGGCTCCGCCCTGCTCCGCGAGCTGGCCGAGGAGACCGGCCAGTACGGGCGCCTGGTCGAGCTGCTCGGGGTCGCCAGCCACCGGGACGCCGCCTCCCTGGGTCCCGAGGGGTACCCGATCGACTGGCACGGCGTACGGGCGTTCTACCGGGTCGTCGTCGACCTGCCCGGCGAGCCGACCGTGCACGACGTCGGCGGCTCGACCGCCGAGGCCCGCTGGTTCACCCGGGCCGAACTGGCCACGCTGGAGCTGACCGAGGTCACCAGCGAGGTGCTCGGGAAGTAGCCTCCTGACCATGCGGCAGCGGCGGAGGATCGCGGCGTACGGGCTGTGCCGGGACGACGCGGGGCGGATCCTGCTGGTCCGGGCCGCCGAGCACGACGACATCCCCGGGGTGTGGTCGCTGCCCGGAGGCGGGATCGGGCACGGCGAGGCACCCCTACGCGCGGTGGTACGGGAGTTCGTCGAGGAGACCGGCCTGTCCACCGAGGTGCTCCGGCTCCGGGACGTGGTCTCCGACGTGGCCTTCCTGCGCCGGCCCGACGCGCTCATGCACACCGACCGGATCCTGTACGACGTCAAGGTCACCGGCGGCGAGCTGCGCCCCGAGATCGGCGGCACCTCCGACCTGGCCGCCTGGATCGAGCCGGACCAGCTCGCCCACCTGCCGCTGCTGCCGTACCTGGCCGGCCTGCTCGGCCTGCCGGTGGAGCGGGAGGCGCTGCCCGAGGCCGAGCTGACCCTGGATCCACACCCGACCCGCCGGCAGCGTTTCGCCGCGTACGGCGTGGTCACCGACCCGGCCGGGCGCTACCTGCTGACCCGCATCGCGGCGGGGTACCCGGGCGCCGGCACCTGGCACCTGCCCGGCGGCGGTACCGACTTCGGCGAGCTACCGACCGCCGGGCTGCTCCGGGAGCTGGTCGAGGAGACCGCCCAGGTGGGCCGGGTCACCGGGCTGCTGGACGTGACGCACTACCACAATCCACGCGCGATGGGGCCGGAGCGCCGCCCGATGGACTGGCACACCGTACGGGCCCTCTACCGGGTCGCCGTGGACCGTCCGACCAGCCCGAACGTGGTCGAGGCGGCGGGCGGATCGACCGCCGAGGCGCGCTGGCTCGACCCGGCTGAGCTGGGGGAAGTCCGGCTCAATGAGTTCGCGAAAGCGGCGATCGGCCGATCTGCTGGCTGAGCATGGGTACGCTGGTGGACGGGTGGGGCATCGCCAACGGGCGGCCCCGTGTGCGATGGTGTAGCCGCGAAATCGGGGACCCACCGTTTTTGTGCACTGGAGGAAAGCGTGCCGAGAGCCCCATGGGGTCGGCGCCGTACGACTGACAGCCCCCGCCCGGCGGGGCGCCGATGGGCCGGCCGGCTGCGTCGCAGCGGTTCCCTGGCCCGGCGGGTCCTGCTCGTCCGGGTCGGCCGTCGACAGCGGTCCAGCGGAACGATCCTGCTGCCTGCCACCCCGGCGGTCCCGCCGGTACACCCGGGACCGGTACCGCTGCTGCCGGGTGCGCATACCCCCGCCCGGCGTCTGCGGTTCGCCCTGGTCCAGGGGTGCACGGTCGGCAGCCTGCTGCTCGGCATGCTGGCGATCTTCCTGAGCATGCACGACGCGCCGCGCTGGGCCGCGGCCCTGCTGGTCGGCTGCGTGACCTTTGACGGCCTGGACGGCCTGCTGGCCCGCCGGTTCGGCGTGGCGAGCCCGTTCGGCGCGCAGATGGACTCGCTGGCGGACATGTGCTCGTTCGGCATCGCGGCGCCGGTCGTGGTCTACACCTCGATCCACGGCACCGCCCCGGGCGCCCTGGTGGCGGCGGTGTGCGCGCTGGTCGCCTGCTGTGCCGCGATCCGGCTGGCCCGGTTCAACGTCTCGCCCAAGGACGGCCGGTTCTTCTGCGGCGTACCGACGACGATGGCGGCGGCGGTCCTCGGTCTGGCCACGCTGATCGGGCTGCGGCTGCCGGGTCCGGTGGCGGTCGGCGCGATCGCGGTCCTGGCGCTGGCGATGGTGTCCAGCTTCCCGTACGCCAAGCTGGCCCGGATCGCCAAGCTGCCGGCCTGGTTCTGGCTGCCCGCGGCGGTCGGCGCGTTGGTGGACTACCGCGTCACGTTCGCCGGCATGGTGGTCCTCTACCTGCTCAGCGGTCCACTGCTGTGGCTGCGTGACCGGTCGGCGGACGCCACCGTGCGATGACGGTGCTGCCGCCGAGCACCCGGTCGCCGGGGGCCACGGCGGCCACCGCGGCGTCGGCCGGCAGGTAGACGTCGGTGCGGGAGCCGAACCGGATCGCCACCACGACCCGACCCCGGTCGGTGTCCAGCACCGTGTAGGCGGCCACGTTGTGCTCGGCCTCCGGGCGCATCGCCGGGGCGAAGCCGCCGTCCTCGACCCAGAACTCGGCCACCTTGCCGGCCACCGGAGCCCGGTTGACGTGCACGTCCAGCACGGACAGGAAGACCGCGACCCGCAACCACTCATCGGTACCCAGCCGTGGTTCGGTCAGCCGTTCGACGGACAGCACCGTACCGTCGCTGGCCGCCACCACCGCCGCCGTGTCGGCGGGCAGGTCCCGGTTGGGGTCGCGGAAGAACGCCGCGACCGGCGCGGCGGCCAGCGCCGGCAGCAGCCACAGCTTCGACTTCGGGCGCAGAACCCGCGCGGCCGCCGCGAGGCCCAGCGCGATGCCGGCGGCCGCGACGCCGTTGGAGTCGATGTTCATGCTCCGGGTCAGCGGTACGCTCGACGGCCGGTACGCCGGGCTCAGCCGGGCCGCCGTGACGACCTGGGCCGGGGTGTACCGCAGTCGGTGCACCCGTACCGGCGGCTGGTTACGGACCACCAGGTCGGTGCCCACGCCGGAGAACGCCGACTGGCGGTCCAACTCCGCTCCGGCGCCCAGCCCGAACCACGGCCCGGTCAGCGCGGCGACGCACAGCACGGCGCCGTCGGTCAGGTACTTGCGCAGCTCCTCCAGGTACGCCCGGGTCTCCTCGGCGCCGCCGCCCAGCGGCTGTGCCACGATCACCACGTCGGCCGGGTCGGCCTCCGGCAGCGCCTCGACCACCCGTACCCGCTGCCCCACCCACGACCCGAGCCCGTCGATGTGGGCGCGCAGTTCGTCCCCCGCGCCGGCCAGCGGTACCAGCGTCAGCGCGTCCCCGGGCAGCAGCCCGTCCAGCGCGGCCGTGAGGACCGCCGAGTCGGCGGTCACCGCGAGCAGCAGCCCGGTCTTCGGGCCCGCGTGCCGGGACAGTTCGGTGGTCAGCGCCCGGGCGGCGCGCCCGCCCAGCTCGATCTCACCTAGCAACGGAACCGGACGGCGGGGCGGCTGGGTCATGCGGCCCAGCATAGGCCCCGGCCGGTCAGGCCCGGCGGGCGAGCGTGACCAGGAACCGTACCGACCCGGGCGGGTCGACCGGCGGGGCGGCGGCCAGGGCGGCGAAGTGGGCGTCGTACTCGGCGCCGTCCATCAGCCCGAACAGGTCCACCATCGGGCGCCGGGCCACCGCGTTGCTCATCAGGAAGTACCGGTACCAGCGCCGCCCCTCCGGGCTGGTACCGCCCAGCGGATAGGTGAGCGACCCGGTGCGTACCTCCGTGAAGCCCGCCCCGGCCAGCAGCCCGTCGAGGCCGTCCTCGAAGCCGGTCATGCCGGCGCGCTCGAACAGCTCGCGGCCCAGCGGACGCAGGCGTACGGCGCTGGGGTGGTCCAGCAGGATCGGCTCGTCGGGAGAGGTCCCGAGCAGGACCCCGCCGCCGGGCCGCAGGACCGAGGCGAGGTTGGCCAGGGCGCCGGCCCGGTCCCGCAGGTACATCAGCATCAACCAGCCGACCGCGATGTCGAACCGACCCTCAGGGAGGGGTTCCGTCGCGTCGTGGACGACGAAGCGTACGTTCGGCTCGGTGGCCGCCGCCCGGGCGGCCGCGATGGCCGTGGGGTTGACGTCGGCGCCGAGGACGCGGGCCCGCGGGTACCGGCGGGCGATCTCCCGGCTGTACTGGCCCTCCCCGCAGCCCAGGTCGAGCACCTCGAAGTCGCCGGTCGCGCCGGCCAGCCGTACGCCCTGGTCGAACCAGGTGTCGAAGTCCTCGCGCAGCAGGGTGTACTGGTACTCCAGCCGCTGCCGGTCGTCGTCGATGGCGTGCCCGAAGACGTACGGTGACTCGTCCATCGACAGACCCCCTCCGCCCGTCATCGTGACGGTCCGGAGGGGGTCTGTCCACCATCCGTAGAGCTATTCCTCGTCGCGCTCGTCGACCGGGGTCCACGGAGCGGGGCCGCCGGCCGGTTCGCGGTCCCGGGCGCTGGCGCGCAGGGCGCCCACCAGGCCCAGGGCGCCGACCGCGATCAGGCCCAGCGCGAGCAGCCAGCCGAAGGCCGGCAGCCCGATGTCGATCGTCCGGCCGATCGCCCACCAGCCCGCCAGGAGCAGGAAGACGGCGCCGAAGGCGAGCGAGACGGCGTCGGTACGGTGCCGGTTCATCGGGTGACCTCCAAGTCCCCAACCGCGAGCTGAATGTCGAGCGTGAGGTGGCCGCCGCCGGGTCCGTCCGTGTCGTTGTTGACGACGGTACGCCGTGGCGTGTTCACCCCGTTCCACGAGGAGTCGAAGACGTTGGCGTTGCCCGCGCCGACCTTGGCCGTCACGTCGACGTCCACCTTCGGCGGTACGACCACCCGCAGGTCACCGGCGTTGAGCCGGACCACGATGTGCTTGTCCTGCCCGGTGAAGTCGACCTGGCTGAGGTCCAGCCGGGCGTTGCCGAAGCCGTGCTCGTACGAGTCGGCCAGCGCCGTGATGCTGGCCGGCTGCCAGGTGACGTCGCCGGCCGAACCGCGTACCGGGCGGGCGTGTTCGGCCGCGGTCGCGATCCCGAGCATGAGCGCGAGCACGATACCGAGCGCGATCAGGCCCCGGGACCGGCCGAACCAGGCGCCGAGCACCAGGCCCACGCCGACCATGGCCAGGGCCACGGCCACGTACCCGGCGAACGGGATCGTGCCGTGCCCGATCACGTCGACCAGCCCGACCACGCCCAGGCCCAGCAGGATCAGGGAGAAGGTCACCCGGCCCAGGCGCGAGGGCGGGCGTACCGGTTTGACCGGGGCGGGCGCCGTGACCAGCCCGGGGTGCGGGTACGGGCCGCTCGTGTACGGGCCGTACGGAGCGAACGGCGGCTGGTACCCGGGCGTCTCCACCGGCTCAGTGGGCGGGGCGTACGGGGGCGGCGGCGGTACCGGCGCCGACCCGGACCGGTCGCCGACGCTGCGGTTGATCAGCAGGACGGCGGCCAGGATCAGGCCGATCAGCAGGAGCAGGTGCTCGGAGTGGGAGAACAGCAGCGAGCTGGCGCCCAGGAAGGCCGCGATCCCGACGATCACCACGACGATCGGGGAGGTACTGGACCGGCCCCGGCCCAGCAGCGCCTCGACCGGCGAGCCGGTGTCCCCCTCGGCCGGGATGAACAGCCAGCCGACCAGGTACACCAGGACCCCGATGCCGCCGACCAGGCTCAGGACGGCGATGAGCACCCGCCACAGTACCGGGTCGGTGTTGGTCGCCCGACCGATCGCGGCACACACCCCGGCCAGTACCCGGCCCCGGCCCTTGGTGGGCCGGACCAGTCCGTACCGGGTGGCCCAGCCGGAAGTACCGGGCGGGGGCGGCGGGAACCCGCCCGGGGGCGGGAAGCCGGCGCTCGGCGGTGGAGGCGGCGGCGGGGGCGGGGGCGGGGGGAACCCGCCGGGCGGCGGCGGGGGAGGCCCGGCCGGCTCCGCCGGCGGTACCTTCGCCGTGGTGTCGTCGGCCAGGTCCCCGGCCGGCTCGTGGTTGTCCTGCGTCATGTCCCCCATCGTGGCGGCGGACGGTGCTGAGATACCTCGGGAACGGACCCTGACCCGACCCTGAGATCCCGGGACCGGAAGTCCGGGGCGTCCCCGTGGTCAGCGGAGGTACCGCGTGTGACGATCGGAGCGTGCCCGCCGCCCGCCTGTACCGCGACCCCGACCACCGCCTGGTGGCCGGGGTGGCTTCCGACATCGCCGGGCACCTGGGCCTGCGTCCGCTGGTGGTGCGCATAGCGTTCATCGCGCTGCTGCCGTTCAGCGGGCTGGGACCGCTGCTGTACGCGCTCTACTGGGCGGTACTCCCGATCGGCCCGACCGATCCCCGGGCGCCCCGGC
>VAXX01000603.1 GCA_005885115.1 Actinomycetota bacterium
GATGCGAGCCGTACGGCCGTCCCGCGTGTGCGCCACGTACGACGCCGTGACGGCGCCTTGCTCATCGATGCGCGACCTCCTCCGTGCGTCGGTGGCGGTACCGACCTTGCTCGAGGCGTCGGCGAACGTCGCCACGTAGACCCAGTGCGGCTGATTCATGTACTCGGTCAGCGCCGGTGGCGCGTACCCGCCCTGGTGGAAGTTGTGCGCGAAACGGAACTCGTCGAGGCCGGCGCACCTCGCGCACTGCGCGGACTGGTCGGCCCGCTCCTGCCGAGGGCACGGCAGGTAGTCGATGCCGATCCGATCGGCGAAGCCGTACCGTCCCGTGCAGAACCTGTCCGGCGCCGCCGTCCGGAACGCGACGCGCCGGCCGACGACCGGAACCCGGACGTGCCGCACGGAGCAGACCTCGACCAGGTCCAGTGTCGGTACGCCCGGAACCCACGAAACGCCGAGGTACAGATACTCGTTGCCGGTGATCAGTGCGTCGTCGACCACGCCGTCCACCGTCCTCCCGATGTCCATCCGCTCTGCCCGGCGCCTCAGGTGACGGGGTTGCTTCGATGCTCCGCCGCGGGTTCACCCGTGTCCGGCTGGAACAGCGCCAGATTGGCCGGGCTCAGCGCCAACTGGAGCGCGGCCTGGTTGTAACTCTCGAACGGAGTGGGCAGCGCGCCGACGTCGTACCAGGCGAGCCGGTCGCACTTGTCCGGCTCGGTGTTGTTCGGCTCCCCGTGCGCGGCGCTGTCGTACTCAACCGCGAACACGAAGCCCACTCGCGGCCGTTCACCCGGGAAGCGGGCATGCACGACGCCCGCCGGGTCGACACCGTGTAGCTGTAGTAGCAGGCCGGTCTCCTCGCGCGTCTCACGAAGCAGCGCGGCGAACGGGTCCTCGCCAGTCTCTATCTTCCCGCTTGGCAGCCCCCACTGCCCGGCCGCGAAGTCGACCGCCCCGCGCAGCCCGCACAGCACCTGCGAGCGTGCGTCGCGGAGCAGCACGAGAAAGACGTCCAGCGCCGCCACCTGCGTGGGACGGCGGATCACGTTGACCCCGCTCTCGGTCGCGGACATTGCAACGCTCCAGATCTACAGTCGGTCGGGCACCGAATCTACGCGGCAACTGTGGCATCCGGCCGGATCCGTCAGGTGCCGGACTCGCCGGGCACGTTTGCGGAATCGCCCCACGGGCTGTCCGGGAGCGGTTGCCCGCGCCGCGCACCCCTCCGCGCCGCCGCTGCGATCGCGCACGACGCCGCGATCGGTGCCGCGCGACAAGTCCCCCGCAGGCACGTCGCATACATCCCCGTGTCTCGTACATTCAGCACATTCATTGACGCAGGCCAGCATGGCTCGTTGGACTCGTTACCGCAACTGTTCTCTCACCTGCCGGACGCGCGTGAAGCCCTACAATCGTGGACGTCGATCACCCGACAATCCCCGTCCCGGTCTTGCGTTCCTCGGCGGATATCGACGATGCTGGTCACGCCACCGTCGACATCGGGGGCACGGGGGAGGTAGGCGAGTGCTTGTGGCACTGGAGGGTATCGACGGATCGGGAAAGACCACGACGGTACCGATCGTCGCGGCGCGCCTCCGGGAAAAGGGGTATTCCGCCGTCGAGGCCGAGAAGCGAACGTCGATCGTGCGGCAGGGTTTCGCGCGCGAACAGCTCGATGCGGTGGCGGCGCGCTTGTGGTCCGTGCCGCACGACGCCCGGCTCGGCTCGCTGGGCACGCTCCATTGGGTCTATCTCAATGCCGCCTATTTCGCCGGCACGCATTACGCGCTCGCCGAGGAGTTGGGCCCACGGGACATCGTCGTCTTCGACAACTGGATCAACAAATTCGTTGCGCGTATCGCAAGTAACGGCGAAATGCCGTTGGACGAGGCCCTCGACGCGATCGCGCTCTTGCCGAAGCCGGACTGTGTGTTCCTGCTGGACGTGGATCCCGCGACCGTCGCCAGCCGTAGGCAGTTCTCCGACCTCGAGCGTGGCGCGTTGCGTGACGGCAGCCTCGACTTCGCGGCCTATCAGAGCGAGGTGCGGGAGAATCTCATCCGCATGGCCAAGCGCTTCGACTGGGTCGTGGTGACGCCGGGCGACCGGACAGTGGATGAGGTCGCCGAGGAACTCGCCGACCTCATCGCGGCTGGCGTGGGCGAATGAGCCGGGAAGGGCCACGCTGATCACTGGGGAGTACTCACTGCCGACTGCGATTGTGAGGCGTCTAAGCAGCCATGATGGATTCTCCGACCGAAGCCGCATGCCCGACGTACGAGGAGATCTGCACGTTCTGCAATGAGGTGGCGGGCCGGGACAACCTCTTCTACGACCTCGGCGTCGCCGCCGACCGCGCCGGTTACGTACTTCTCGAGACCGAGAACTTCCTGGTCGTTCCGTGCCTCGGCGCGTTGACGGACTGGTACGTCCTGGTTGTCCCGCGCCGGCACGTGCTCTCCGCCGGCTGGCTGGACCCCGCGGAACGGGCGGAGTTGCGAGTGCTGCTCGGCGACGTCGCGGGCCGGCTCGCGGGCGTGTCTGGCCAGGACGTGGTGTTGTTCGAGCACGGTA
>VAXX01000206.1 GCA_005885115.1 Actinomycetota bacterium
GGTTTCCCGTGTTGCGCAGACTGGCCTGGATCACCGGCATCCCCGCCGCCGCACTGGGGGTCGTCCTGCTCGCGAGCCAGGCGCAGGCCGCGGTCATCTGGACGGGCAACGCCGCCGCCGGCGGGTTCCCCTTCGCCAACAACAACTGCGTCCGGCCGGGCAGCATCACGGTGGTGAACAACGCCGCGCGCGGCAAGGTGTGGCAGTTCAACAAGCCCCGCAACGACCTGCGCTGTGAGGGGCACGGGATCAAGGTGGGCAAGGCGAAGTACAAGTTCGCCAACAACAACACCTACTACTTCGGCTGGTGGATGAACCTGTCCAACACCGCCGACAACAACGCCAACTTCCAGTGGAAGTCGTACGGGAACCACTTCAGCCAGAACTTCCCGCTGGTCCTCAAGATGCGCGGTGGCCGGCTGACCCTGCTCAACCGCCAGCCCAACCGCCAGACGTTCTACCCGTGGTCGGTCCCGTTCGCCGCGAACACCTGGCACCACGTCGTCCTGGGCATCCACACCTCCGACCAGCTCAAGGGCGGCTGGGTCGAGATCTACTACGACGGGGTACAGCAGACCTTCAGCGACGGTACGAAGCGGTGGGCAGCCCGTACCTGGGACAGCTACAACGACCCGAAGTGGGGCGTGTACGGAGCCCAGAACACCGCGGTGGTGAACCTGGTTTCCGGCCTCACCGCCGGTACGACCCTGGCGGACGTCAGCTGAACCCGGGTGTTACTCAACCGTAACTTACTACCTGTGGTAGCGATCACAGTCCGGTCTGCCCGATATTGACGGCTGTAAACGGCTGTGTCCCGCCGTCCGGTCACTCAGCGTGAGGCTGCCCCGAGATCTCTGGTTACCCACGAGTAGCTAGACCCTTGTCCTGCGCGTTCGTTCGGAGCACCATCAGCGGCACGCCGAAAACCGTCGACGGCTCGCGCGTTCAACACCGGTTCGTACCTTCGCATCTCGTCGCCTCGCGTCACGCCAGGCGGCCCTCGCGGGCTGCCCGACGGCGGGCGCCCGCAAGGAGGAATCAGTGAATTCTGCGCATGCCCCGATGGCCCGGGGTCGGACCCGTTGGCGGCGGTTCGCCCTGGTGACGGTACCGGCGGTGGTGCTCGCCGGCGGGATCGTGCTCGGCATGGCCGACGGCGCGATCGCCGCGTCGTTCGCCGTCTCCGGCTCCACCTTCAAGGTCTCCGCCGACCAGCTCGTCGGCAACGGCTTCGTCCAGTACGGCGGCATCGCCGTGGACAAGGCCGGCAAGCAGCACCCCGTCGCGGTATCCGGCATGAGGAGCGCCACCCTCACCAACCTGTGCCAGTCCGTCGTCGCACCGGGCGGGATCAGCCTGATCATCCGGGCCGGTACCGAAAAGGACCACCCGGCCACCGCGACCAACCTGCTCATCGACATGAGCCAACTGTCCGGCGACGCCTCGTTCACCAACATCGACATCGGGGCGGACGCGTCGATGCTCAAGAAGGGCCCCGACGGCGCGGTCGGGCAACCCGGCGGCTTCGGCCAGCAGGCGGACAGCGTGACGATCAACGGCCTCCACCAGGTGGCCTGGTCCACCAGCGCCGGTACCTTCAACCTCAACGGCCTGGACCTGCACGTCAGCCTGACCGGCGAACAATGCTTCCCGTGACCGGTGACACCGGGGACCGCTCCGCGGCCCCCGGTCCCTGGCAACACTTCCAGGACTGGCGGCGTACCCGGCCGTTCTGGGGCGGGCTGTTCCTGCTCGCCTCGGGCCTGGAGTTCTACGTGTCCGGCCATCTCGACCTGCTACCGCTGAAGGTCAGTTTCGGGGCGCAGTCGTTCCTGGCCTGGCTGATCCCGATCGCGCTGGTGCTGTGCGGCGTGCTGGTCTGGTACACGCCGGCGCAGCGGGTCTTCTACGGCATCCTCGGCGCGGCGATCTCGGTCGCCGCGCTGATCGGGCTCAACCTCGGCGGCTTCTTCGTCGGGATGCTGTGCGGCATCGTCGGCGGGGCGCTGGCCTTCTCGTGGGAGCCGGCCGCCCCGGCGCCGGCCTCACCGGAACCCGACGCTTTGTCCGAGCCGGACGCTTCGGCGGAGCCGCCGGGTGGCCGGCACGTGGCCGGGTCCGGGGACGGGCCACCCGGGCGGCTACTCACGTTGATCCTGCTCATCGCCGTGGTCACCGCCGGCCTGCTGGTGCTTCCGGCACCCGGGCCGGCGGCGGCCGCGCCGTGCCCGTCAACGGCCCCAGCGGTATCCGCGTCACCCGCCCCGTCCCCGTCCGGTACCCGGGCGGTGAACCCGGTCGTCGGGTTCTTCCAGCAACTGGGCCGGCTGCTCGGGCTCGGCGGCTCCGGGCCGGTACCCGCGCCGTCCCCGTCCCCGTCGCGGCCGTCGCCGGTACCGAGCTCCTCGTGCGGGAGCCCGACGCCGGGCAGCCGTCCGTCGACGCCAGCGGCATCGCCACCGGCACCGAAGCGGGCGCCGCCGGTGGGCGTACCGGTCGTCAACGCCGTACCGTCGACGCAGATCACCGCCCTGCTGAGCCAGAGCGGGCTGTCCTTCGACGGGATCACCGACCTGCCGACCCACGCCGGTACGCTCCGGGTGCTCCAGTTCTCCCTGCGCTCGTCCTCCTCGACCCCGTTCGAGCTGCGGGTACCCGCGCCGAACGGCGGCACGATCTCCTTGCGCAGCAGCAAGTTGACGGTCGCGGGGCAGGTCCGGTTCTACACCACCCAGATCAAGGGCCGGCTGCTCGGCCTGCTGCCGGTGACGTACACGCCCGAGTCACCGCCGCCGCTGACCCCGCCGGAGCTGTTCTTCACCGACGCGACGGTGCAGTTGGTCTTCGTACACGCGACGACGCTGACCGCCCCGGCGCTGCGCATCGCGTACCTCTAGATCCGGGCGAGCGCCGACTGGAGCGGGTCGAGGCCGAGCGAGCCGAGGTTGAGCGCGTCGCGGTGGAAGGCGCGCAGGTCGAAGTCGGCACCCTTGCGCGCCATGGCGTCCGCGCGGGCCTGTAGCCAGATCCGCTCGCCGACCTTGTACGCCGGCGCCTGTCCCGGCCACCCGAGGTACCGGTTGAGCTCGAAGCGCAGGCTCTCGTCCGGTACCCGGCAGTGTGCGCGCAGGAACTCCCAGCCCAGCTCCGGCGTCCACCGCTCGCCGGGGTGGAACCCGAACGGGTTGTCCACCGGTACCGGCAGCTCCAGGTGCATACCGATGTCCACGATCACCCGGGCGGCCCGGAAGGCCTGGCCGTCGAGCATGCCGAGCTTGTCTCCGGGGTCCTGGAGGTAGCCCAGCTCGTCCATCAGGTTCTCGGCGTACAGCGCCCAGCCCTCGCCGTGGCCGGAGCACCAGCACAGCAGGCGCTGCCAGCGGTTGAGCAGGTCCCGGCGGTACGCGGTCTGCGCGACCTGGAGGTGGTGACCCGGTACGCCCTCGTGGTAGACGGTGGTCACCTCGCGCCAGGTGGAGAACTGGTCGATGCCCTGCGGTACGGCCCACCACATCCGTCCCGGGCGGGTGAAGTCCTCGCTCGGTCCGGTGTAGTAGATGCCGCCGTCGGAGGTCGGGGCGAGGCAGCACTCGATGCGCCGGGCCGGTTCGGGGATGTCGAAGTGGGTACCGGCGAGGTCGGTGATGGCGCGGTCGGCCAGCGCCTGCATCCAGTCGCGGAAGGCGTCCTTGCCGGCGATGGTACGGGCGGGGTCGGCGTCGAGCGCGGCGACCGCGTCGTCGACGGTACCGTCCGGGACGATCTTGTCGGAGACGACCCGCATCTCGGCTTCCAGCCGGGCCAGCTCCTGGAAGCCCCAGGCGTACGTCTCGTCCAGGTCGACCGCGGCGCCCAGGAAGTACCGGGAGGCGCGCTGGTAGTGCTCCCGGCCGACGGCCTCCTTGGCCCCGCCACGCGGGGCGAGTTCGGTGCGCAGGTACCGGCCGAAGTCAGCGGTCGCCTCGTGCGCGGCCTGCGCGCCCGCCTCGAGGTCGGCGCGCAGCGAGCCGGGCAGCTCGCCCGCCGCCTGTACCCGGGCGGACAGGTTGGGGTAGAAGTTGTCGCCGGCCGGGTGGGTCCAGACGGTGCATTGCTTGGCGACCTCGATGATCTGGTGCCGGGCGGAGACGTGCCCGGCGTCGGCGGCGGCGTCGAGGGTCTGGCGCAGTTGGGCCAGGGCCCGGGGTACCTTGCTCATCCGGGCCGCGACGTCGCTGGCGGCCGCCTCGCCAGCCAGCGGCATGAGGTCGA
>VAXX01000207.1:0-499 GCA_005885115.1 Actinomycetota bacterium
GAGCACCCGCTTGATGTCCTGCTGCGCCGTGGCCGCGAGCGCACCGAGCAGCATGGTGATCGCGGCCATCAGGCCGAGGACGGTGAGCGCGGCGGGTGAGGCGGCGAAGACCGGGTACAGCCGGGTGAGCACGTACACGCCGGCGGCGACCATGGTGGCCGCGTGGATCAGCGCGGAGATCGGGGTCGGGCCGGCCATCGCGTCCGGAAGCCACGTGTGGAACGGAAACTGGGCGCTCTTGCCGGCGATTCCGGCCAGCAGCAGCAGGGCCGCCGCGGTGGTCACCGCGCCCGGGCGGGCGGCGGCGTCGACCCGGGCGATGTCGAAGGTTCCGGTGTGTACGGCCAGCAGCGCCACCCCGAGCAGGAAGCCCACATCGCCGATCCGGGTCACCACAAAGGCTTTCACCGCGGCGGCCGGCGCCTCGGGCAGCCGCCGGTCGTGGCCGATCAGCAGGTACGAGCAGATGCCCATGACCTCCCAACCGACCAGCAGGACG
>VAXX01000207.1:508-7112 GCA_005885115.1 Actinomycetota bacterium
AGTAGACCTGTACGGCCAGCGCGACGGTACCGACGGCGACCGCGACCAGCGCGGCGGACTCGTCGACCCGGTAGGCGACCCGGACGACGAGGCCGCCGACATCGACCAGGCGGACCCCGCCGCGTACCTCCCCGTGGATTGATACAGAGAGAACTGTCGATGCGACGAGCGCCGATGCGGCGCCCGCGATGCCGAGGGCCGCCGCCGCCCGGCGGGCGCCCAACGGCAGCAGAAATCCCATCAGCGCAAGCAGAAGTGGTACGCCGGGCAGCGCGTACGCCAGCCCGCCCGTCACCGTGGAGCCTCGGACAGCTCGATCTCGTCCACCGCGATGCTCGTCCGGCGCCGGTACAGCGCGAGGATCAACGCCAGCCCCACGCCCACCTCGGCGGCGGCGAGCACGATGACGAACAGCGCGAAAACCTGGCCGGTTGCCGGCAGTACCGGCTTCGTGGTGGCATCCGCCGTGACCAGCACCAGGTTGACCGCGTTGAGCAGCAACTCCACCGCCATCAACAGGAGCACCGCGTTGCGCCGGGTCAGCACCCCGTGTACACCGAGCCCGAACAGCCCGGCCGCGATGAGGTAGGCGATGACCGGGTGCATCACCGGGCCACCGGTCGGGATACCACGATCGCACCGACCAGCGCGGCCAGCAGCAGGATGGACAGCACCTCGAAGGGCAGCACCCAGTGCTGGAACAGCTCCACGCCCAGCCGCTCGGCGGTACCCGGAACCGGCGCCGGTACCCGCGTCCACCGGTACCCGTCGACGAACAGCGCACCCAGCCCGAGCCCGGCCCCGCCGCCGACCAGGGCACCGGACCAGCCCGGCCGGTCCAGATCGGTGGACGCGCCGATCGGCGCCCGGGTCAGCATCACCGCGAACAGCAGCAGTACCACCACGGCGCCGACGTACAGCAGCACCTGCACCCAGGCCACCAGCTCGGCGGCGAGCACCAGGTAGAGCCCGGCGACCGCGCCCAGCGTGACGACCAACCAGAGTCCGGCGCGTACCAGATGAGGCGTGCGTACCACCCGGAAAGCCGCACCGACCGCGACCGCGCCCAGCGCGATCAGCAGCAGATCGGCGGAGGTCATGCCCCGGCCTTACGCGTGGCGGCGGCTTCCTCCTTGGCCGGCTCACCCATCGGGTCGTGTGCTGGCGGCGGCGGCACCGTCCACATCCACTCCCGCAGCCGGTCCTTGTCGTGCAACAGGTCCCGGATGTCGGGCTCGGCGTACTCGAACTCCGGCGACCAGAACAGCGCGTCGAACGGGCACGCCTCGATGCAGATGCCGCAGTACATGCACAGCGAGAAGTCGATGTCGAAGCGGTCCAGGACGTTGCGTTGCCGGGGCCGGGACGCGCCCGGTACGAGCACCTCCTCCTTGTGCGAGTCGATGTAGATGCACCAGTCCGGACACTCCCGGGCGCACAGCATGCAGACCGTGCAGTTCTCCTCCAGCAGCCCGATCACCCCGCGCGAGCGCGGCGGCAGGTCCGGCTCGACATCCGGGTACTGCCGGGTGTGCGCCCGCCTGGTCATCGTCGCGAGCGTGACGGCCAGCCCCTTCGCCAGCCCGGACCCTGGTACGCCCATGAGCACATCCTGCCCCGTCGGCCCCGGCGGCGCGAGCACCACACCGCCGACGAGGTTCGGGTAGCGTGAAACCGTACGACGGCACACGGGGGGCCGGTAGGAACGATGTCCACCGAGGAGGAACCAGTGACCGCGGCGCTCGACCACGACGCTCCGGCGTCCCGGGACTGGACCACCGACGATCTCGACGAGCTGCCGGAGGACGGCGTGCGTCGGGAGATCATCGACGGAGTGCTGATCGTGTCCCCATCCCCCACCACCATCCACCAGACCCTGGCGCTTCGCCTCGGGACGGCGCTCTACGCCGTCTGTCCGGAGGAGTTCTACGTCACCCAGGGCGTCGAGATCAGGATCAGCCGGCGCCGGTCACTGACTCCGGACGTCCTCGTCACGACCGCCCGGGCGGCCGCCCGGAACCCGTCCCACTACCAGCCGCACGAGGTCGTCATGGCCGTCGAGATCGTCTCGCCCGGCTCGGTCACCATGGACCGGATCACCAAGCCGGCGCTATACGCCCAGGTGGAGATCCCGTTCTACTGGCGGATCGAGACCGAGCAGGGGATCGTCGTACACACCCACCGGCTCGACCCCGTGGCCGGCGTCTACCTGGCCACCGGGGCCTTCGAGGAGCTCGTCGAGACTGACGAACCGTGGCCGATCCGGCTTCCGGTCGCGGACTTCACCCCACGCCGGCTGAGCTGACCGGGGCCGGTCCGCACGCGGCCGCGCGGTGGGCGTCGGCGGTTTCCGGGCCGGGCGCCAGATCCAGACAAGCAGGCACAGGGCCAGCAGAACCGGGCAGCCGTACAGGATGACCGGGCGCAACGGCCCGTAGTGGAGCCAGTTGAGCACCCAGCCGAGCCGGGGCACGACGTACCGGACCCGCCAGGCGGTACCGGCGGGAAGCCGGGCGGTCCACGGATCGGCCACCGGGTTGGCGTCCCCCCGGGTCTGTACGAGCACGGAGTCCCCGTCCGGCCGCACGCTCACGATCCGGTGGCTGACCACGGCCGAGTTGGGCGGGGGCGCCAGGTACACGATGATGTCCCCGGAGCGCAGGTCGCTGACCCGCGCCGGAGTCGCGACCACGATGTCGCCGGCGTCGAAGGTCGGCCGCATGCTGCCGGACAGCACGGTCAGCCCCTGGAACCAGCCGGCGTGCGGGCCGATCGCGAGCAGTGCGAGCAGCAGCAGCGCCGCCACCAGGGCGGCGCGGGCCACCCAGCGGGCACCCGCACGTACCACTGTCGCCTCCTCCGGTCGCCGTGTGAGCCGGCCCATCGGCAGCGGCCGCCCGGAGGTGAGCGGTTCTCCTCAACTGCCCGTACCCGGTGCCGATGGGTGCCGTCACGAGACCCGAAAGGGAGTCAGGGACGACGATTGGGGCAGTCATGGAGGCTCAGGACGCGCAAGGGGAGCGCCGGCGCCGGCGCGTGCTCGGCCGGATCCTGCTCACCCTGGCGGTGCTCGGCAGCGCCGCCGGCCTGATCATGGCGACCACGTACGCCTCCTGGACGAGTGCGGTCAACCAGAACAACCAGATCGCCTCGGGCACGATCTCCATCAGCCTCGGCGCGACCGGCGGCGCGACGAACCGGTTGAACATCAGCGCTTCCGGGATCGCGCCCGGTGACACGATCAAGCGCGGCGTCGACCTGATCAACCCGTCCGGCGGCCTCGACCTGGCCTCGATCACCGTGACCACGGCGGCGTCCCCGAGTTCGACGCTGGACACGGACACCACGAACGGGCTTCAGATGACCATCGACAAGTGCTCGGTGGCCTGGACGGAGACCGGGACCAACCCGGCGTTCTCGTACTCCTGTGGCGGGGTCACCACGTCGGTCCTGGCCTCGGTACCGGTGATCCAGACCAACGCCGCGCTGAGCAACCTGTCCTCGGTGACCAACAACAACACCGACCACCTGGTCGTCACGCTGAGCCTGGGCGGCAGCGGCGGGTCGCTCCAGGGCAAGAGCTCGACGGTGACGTACACCTTCACCGGTACCCAGCGCGTCGCCGCACCGCACTGACGGGCGTACCGATGGCGCTCCGGTACCGCTTCCGTGTGGCCGTGGTCGTGGCCGTGGTCGTGGCCGTCGCCTGGGCGGCGACCATGGCCGGGCTGCCCGGTACGCACGCGGTGTGGACCGGCAGCACCGCGGCGACCGACACGGTGTCGACGAAGAAGGTCTTCAGCACCACCCTGTCCGACAACTTCATGGACTGGATCGACGCCTCCAGCGGTACGGCCGGGGCGGTACAGCAGTCCCGCTCGGCGTACCTCGACGGGGTGACCACGAACACCAACAACGTGCTGTCCCCGACCTTCAACACCGCGTACTACGAGGAGATGGACTACACCGGACAGGACCTGCCGCCCAGCGTGGCGGTCAGCAACGTCCAGCTCACCTTCGCGTACGCCGTCCCGGTGGCCGCGGAGAACGCCTGCTTCTACCTGTCGGCGATCCGGTTCAGCGATAACACCGACCTCCAGGACCACGGCAGCCCGGCCAGCACGCTGGGCTGCGTCACGACAACCACCCCGGTCACCTTCACCATCCCGCTGCCCGAGATCACCAACACGGACACCCTCAAGGACTCGTTCGGGATCCGGGTGTACGCCACCAACTCGGCCAGCCTGCGTCACGACAACCACCCCGGTCACCTTCACCATCCCGCTGCCCGAGATCACCAACACGGACACCCTCAAGGACTCGTTCGGGATCCGGGTGTACGCCACCAACTCGGCCAGCTACACCAACACCGACTACCTGGAGTTCGACCAGACCCCGTCGCTGACCTTCGTCCCGCCCGGCGCCACGATCACCAGCAGCAGCATCGCGTTGACCTTCTACGAGACGCTCGCGGCCGGCAACGTGCTGTGCCCGGACATGATGCTCTACCTGAGCGGGACACTGACGGCGACGGCGACGGCCTCGGGCGCGAACTGCTCGTCCAGCACCACGGCCGAGACCACCTGGACGGTCGACACCACCGCGATCATCACCACGCCGGCCCAGGCCGACAACACGATGCTGCGGGTGAGCGCGATCAACAGCACCAGCGCCGCCCAGTTGCGGGTGGACTACGTGAAGCTGACCGTCACGTACTCGCTCAGCTGACCCGCACGACCGCGGTCAGCACGAGCTGGCCCAGCGCCACCGGCACCAGGCCGAGCCAGCACAGCCGCTGCAACTGGTCCTCGCGCAGCCGGGGGTACGCCACCCGCAGCCAGATGATGACGAAGCTGACCGCGAACACCTTGAGCAGCGTCCACAACCAGCCGAACGCGGCCGGGTCGGGACCGCGCCACCCGCCCAGGAACAGTACGGTGGTCAGCGCCGAGATGACCACGATGCCGACGTACTCGGCGAGCAGGAAGAACGCGAAGCGCAGCCCGGTGTACTCGGTCAGGTACCCGAAGACCAGCTCGGAGTCGGCGATCGGCATGTCGAAGGGCGGCCGGCGGATCTCGGCGAGGCCGGCGACGAAGAACACCACCAGCGCGGGGAGCTGCCACAGCAGCCACCACGGCCGCCAGGCCGCCACGATGCCGGGCAGGGAGAGGGTGCCGGCGGCCATCGCCACCGACGCCGCGGCGAGCACGAACGGCAGCTCGTACCCGAGCAGTTGCGCCGCCGCCCGCAGCCCGCCCAGCAGCGAGTACTTGTTGGCGCTCGACCATGCCGCCATGAGGACGGCGACCACCCCGACCCCGACCACCGCGAGGACCGCGAACAGTCCGACGTCCAACGGCTGCCCGACCAGCCGGTCGGCCGGCCCGAGCGGGATGAACAGCAACGCCACCAGGTACGGCAGCAACGCCACGATCGGCGCGACCCGGAACACCGGACGGTCGGCCGCGTCCGGGGTCAGGTCCTCCTTCTGGACGAACTTGACCCCGTCGGCGATCAGCTGCGCCCAGCCGTGGAAGGCGCCGGCGTACATCGGGCCGAGCCGGCCCTGCATGTGCGCCATCACCTTGTGCTCGGTCTGCCCGACGATCAGCGGCAGGGTCAGGAAGGCGACCACGACCGCGAGTACCCGCAGCCCGACCTCGATCACGTCGGGCCCCACTCGCCGGGCGCCGGTACCCCCGGGGGCCGCATCGGTGCCCGCCTGGCCGCCGCGTGCCCGGACTCCCCCGGCTCCTTGGCCCCGGGCCACGGCTTGGCGACCCGGGCGGCGAGCACGAAGTCCTTGCGCAGCGGGTACCCCTCGAACTCCGGCGGGAGCAGCAGCGGCCGCAACCCGCCCGGGTGGCCCGGGAAGTCGATGCCGAACATCTCGTGGGTTTCCCGCTCGTGCCAGGCCGCACCCGGATAACTGTCCACAATGGACGGTACGGCGGCGTCCTCCCCCGGCACCGCCGTGCGCAGCAACAGCCCGCGCCGCCCGGCCAGCGACCACAGGTGCGCGACGACGGTGAACCCGCCCACCTCGTCGACGGCGGACAGCCAGTCGAAGAAGTCGTACCCCAGCTCGTCCCGCGCCGTCCGGACCGCCGCCGCCCAGCGGTCCACCGGCACGTCCACGGTCGCCCGCGCGAAGGCGCCGCCGCCGCTGACCGAGGCGTCGCCGCCGAGCCGGGCCCCCACCTCATCCGGCGTCATGCCCCAGATCGTAGTCGGCGGCCTACGCTGGGAGGGTGGCGCAGGAGCCGAACCCCGAAGAAGGGGCCGTGCTGGTCGCCCTCGCGATCGAGGCGGTCGGCGCGCGGTTGTCCGGCCGCCGGATCGAGCCGGGGGTACCGACGGCGGAGCGCCTCACCGTCGTCGGGGCCTCGTTCGTCACGCTGGAGCGCTCCGGCCGCTTGCGCGGCTGCATCGGTACGCTCGACGCCCGCCGCCCGCTCTACCTCGACGTGGTACGCAATGCCGAGCGCGCCATGACCGACCCGCGGATGCCCCCGGTGACCAGCGAGGACTGGCCCGACCTCGACGTGAAGGTATCCGTGCTCAGCGCACCGGAACCGATGCCGGCCGAGGGCCGGGCGGA
>VAXX01000208.1 GCA_005885115.1 Actinomycetota bacterium
CCAGGCGGGTACGGATGGCGTCGCGTACCGTCATCGCCCGGCGCGGGTCGCCACCGCCCAGGACGGCCACGGTGACCGCGTCGTGCCGGGTCACCGCCGGGGTCCACGCGGTGGCCGCGTCCCGGTCGTCGGCGCGGACGCAGAACACCCGCCGCTCGGCCGCGGCGGCACTGACCGCCGCGGCCGCGAGCCGGTCGTTGAGGGCCGCCTGGACCAACCAGGCCCCGTCCAGATCGGAGGGTACGAACTTCCTGCGCTCCCAGCGGATCCGGCCCGCGTCGGCCAACGCCTGCAGGGCCGGGGTCGCCTCCGGTGCCACCAGCAGGACGTCGGCTCCGGCGTCGAGCAGCGCCGGTACCCGCCGGGTGGCGACGGTACCGCCGCCGACCACGAGTACCCGGCGCCCCGCAAGGCGCAGCCCGATGGGGTACAGCGTGCTCACTTCTCGGACACCCCGGCGGAGTCGAACGTCGCCACCTCGTGCAGGACCCGGACCGCGCTGGCCACGATCGGCAGGGCGAGCACCGCGCCGGTACCCTCACCCAGCCGCAGACCCAGATCCACCAACGGGTTCAGGCCCAGGTACGCCAGCGCCACCGAGGCGCCGGGCTCGGCGGACCGGTGCCCGGACACCAGGGCACCCAGGACGTCGGGCGCGAACGCCACGGCCGCCAGGGCACCGGACACCGCGATCACCCCGTCGACCACGACCGGTACCCGCCGGGCGGCGGCCCCGAGCATGAAGCCGGCGATCGCGGCGTGCTCCCCGCCGCCGACCGCCGCCAGTACGCCCAGCGGGTCGGCCGGGTCCGGCCGGTGCAGCGCCAGCGCCCGGGCCACGACGGAGGTCTTGTGCGCGAGCATCTCGTCGTCGATGCCGGTACCCCGACCCGTCACCTGTTCCGGCGAGGCACCGGTGAACGCGGCGATCAGGGCCGCGGCCGGGGTCGTGTTGGCGATGCCCATGTCACCGGCGACGAGGATCCGGGCGCCCTCGTCCACCAGGCGCTCGGCGGTCCGGATGCCGGCTTCGACCGCGGCCACCGCCTCGTCCCGGGTCAGCGCCGGCTCGACGCTGAGGTCACCGGTACCGGCGCGGATCTTGGCGTCGACCAGCCCGGGCGCGCTGGGCAGCGGGGACGCCACGGCGATGTCGACGACCGTGACCGAGGCGCCGGTCTGTCGGGCGAAGGCGTTGACGACCGCCCCACCGGCCAGGAAGTTGAGCACCATCTGCCCGGTGACCTCCTGCGGCCACGGCGTGACGCCCTGTGCGTATACCCCGTGGTCGCCGGCGAACACCGCGACCGCGGCCGGCTCCGGGATCGGCGGCGGGCAGGTACCGGACAGGCCGGCCAGGCGTACGGACAGCTCCTCCAGCTCGCCGAGCGAACCGGCCGGCTTGGTCAGCCGGGAGTGCAGCTCCCGAGCGGCCGCCATCGCCGGTACGTCCAGCGGGCCGACCGCGGCCAGCGTCTCAGCGAGCGTCGGGTTCGGCAAGGCAGACCTCCAGGGCGGCGAGGAACGGGTCACTGATGGCAGTCTCCCGCACGGCGATGCGCAGCCAGTCGGGGCCCAGCCCCGGAAAGGTGTCACCGCGCCGGACGGCGTACCCGTGTGTGCGCAGCCGGGTCCGTACCGCCGCGCCGTCGGGTACCCGGATCAGCACGAAGCTGCTGGCCGGGGTACCCGCGACGGTCACCCCGGGGAGTTTGCGCAACCCGGCGACCAGGTGCTCGCGCCGGGTACCGAGGTCGTGGGCGATCTCACGTTCGGCCGCCACCGCCTGCGGGCCGGCACACGCGACCGCGGCGGCGAGCGCGGGCGTGGACACCGGCCACAGCGGTTGTACGCTGCGCAGCCGCTCGACGATGTCGGCCGGGGCGAGCAGGTACCCGATCCGCAGCCCGGCCAGCCCCCAGGTCTTGGTGAAGCTGCGCAGCACCACGAGGCCGGGCAGGTCCCGCCGGCCGGCCAGCGACTGCGGCTCCCCCGGTACCGTGTCGGCGAACGCCTCGTCGACCACGAGCAGCCGGCCCGGCTGGGCCAGCGCCGCGATCGAACCGGCCGGGTGCACGACCGAGGTCGGGTTGGTCGGGTTGCCGATGACGACCAGGTCGGCTGAGGTGCGTACCCCTGACGGGTCGAAGCGGAAGTCCGGCGGGGCCAGCAGCGCGCGCTCGACCCGGTGCCCCGCGGCGGCCAGCGCCGCCTCCGGCTCGGTGAACTGCGGGTGCACCACCACCGGGTGGTCGATCCCCAGCGGGGCCTGGGCCAGCAGCGTGTACGCCTGCGCCGCGCCCGCCGTGAGCAGCACCTCCTCGACCGGCCGGTGGTGCCGGGCCGCGACCGCGGCCCGCGCCGCCCGGTCGTCGGGGTATCTAGCCAGGTCATTGAGGGCCGCCGCGATCGGACCGGCCAGCCAGGCCGGCGGCGGTTCGGCGCGGACGTTGACCGCGAGGTCGACCAGGCCGGCGTCGAGCTCCGCGTCCCCGTGGAACGTCAACCCATCGGTGTCCACCCCCGAGATCATGCCAGCCGCAATCCGCAGCTTCGCGTCGGTGTTAGGCGGGTTTGTCATATCTTGGGGAGGTGACCCGCCGCACTTTCTCTCGGCTCGGCCGGCTCGCCCCACTCCTGCGGACCGGGCTGATCGGCGGCGTCCTCGTGGCCGCGCTCGTGTACCCGTTCGCGGCGCTGGCCGGGCTGTCCCTCAAGGCCGGCGCCGACGCCATCGACTCCGTCCCCCGCGAACTGCTGATCTCCCCCTCCCCGCAGACCTCGTACGTCTACGCCGCCGACGGTCAGACCCTGCTGACCACCTTCTACGAGGAGGACCGCCGGTCGGTCCGGATCAACCAGGTGTCCCCGCTGATGCGGCAGGCCATCGTCGCCGCCGAGGACGCCCGCTTCTACGAGCACCACGGGGTGGACGCGAAGGGCATGATCCGCGCGTTCGTGGCCAACCAGCAGGCCGGCGAGGTGTCCCAGGGGGCCTCGACGCTGACCATGCAGTACGTGCGCAACGCCCTGCGCGACTCCGCCGACAACCCGCAGGACGCCGTCGACGCCACCGCCCAGAACAGCGGGCGCAAGCTGCGCGAGATGCGGCTGGCCATCGCGCTGGAGAAGCGGATGACCAAGACCCAGATCCTGGAGGGGTACCTCAACGTCGCGTACTTCGGGCACCGGGCGTACGGGGTCT
>VAXX01000602.1 GCA_005885115.1 Actinomycetota bacterium
GTCCAGGACCCGGTCCACCCGGGCGCCGACCTGGTCCGGGCGCTCACCCGCCGGGCAGCCGTCGCGCCACAGCTCCCAGTCCG
Organism: Actinomycetota bacterium; assembly: GCA_005885115.1. Lineage (GTDB taxonomy): Bacteria > Actinomycetota > Actinomycetes > Mycobacteriales > Micromonosporaceae > AC-43. The sequence continues at coordinate 84 of VAXX01000602.1, forward strand.
GGCGGGCGGCGCGGATCCGCTTGGTGGTCACCCCCTCGTACTCGCCGTAGTCCCACTCGACGAGGTCATCGACCGTCTCGGTGACCGGCAGGCCGGCGAGCTCGGCGGTTTCCCGGGCCCGCCGGCGCGGGCTGCTGAGCACCGCGACGAAGCCCCGGCCGGCCAGCGCCTTGCCCAGCAGTTGCGCCTGCCGCTCGCCGTCGGCGGTCAGCGGGATGTCGGTGTACGACGTGTGCCGTCCCGTCGCGCTCCACTCCGTCTGCCCGTGCCGCACCAGCACGATCTCTGCCATCGGTCCATCTTCGTCGGTCGGGGGCTCCCAGCGCAGTACTAGCTTCCTAGGACGCCATACCGGATGTGCCACCCGACACCGAGGGGATTAGGCCCCGGACCGACCGGGAACCCCAATACAGAAGCACCCGAACGAAGCGAGGTGGACTGGTGAGCTACACCGACAAGGCTCGCAACGAGGCGGAGCAGGCCAAGGGGCGCGCCAAGGAGTGGGTCGGCGACAAGACCGACAACGAGCGGCTCGAGGCCGAGGGCACCGCCGATCGCGCCAAGGGCAACGCCAAGCAGTTCGGCGAGCACGTGAAGGACGCCGCCGGGGACGCCGGGGACGCCCTCCGCTGACCGTTTCGCTGGGAACCACTGCCTGATCGAGCGCCGGGTCTGACCCGGCGCTCGATCTCGTCAGGCCGCCGTCGCCGCCTCGGCCTGCTTGCGCCACCAGGTCTGGCCGTAGTGCCCGAGGGTGTCGATCGGGTCGTAGTACGGGTAGTGGCGGACCAGCGCGTTGGCGTCCTCGCGCTCGATCGAGGTGCGGTAGTTCTTGGTCCAGTACGAGATGCCGTGCTCGCGGTCGTACTCGGTGACCATGTGCACCCAGCGCTTGCCGACGAACGGGACGTCGCAGACGATCCGGGGGGTGGCGTACCCCGGCAGGTACCCCATGATGTCGTGCTGCAGCGCCTGGGCCTGCCAGGAGCAGCTCGGGCGTGGTCGCGTTCACCCCGCGCATGAGTACGCCCTGGTTGCGCACGTCCCGTACGCCCACCTCCAGCGCCGTGTGCGCCGCCCGGGCGACCAGCGGGGTCAGCGAGTTCGCGTGGTTGACGTGGGTGTGGATGGCGAGGTTGACCCCGCGCCGGCCGGCGGTACGGGCGACCCGTTCCAACCCCTCCACGACGGCCGGTTGCAGCCAGTGCTGCGGCAGGCCCATCAGCGCCTTGGTGGCCAGCCGGATGTCCCGGATCGTCTCGATGTCCAGCAGGCTCATCAGGAACGACTCGAGGTGCTTCCACGGCACGTTGGCCACGTCGCCGCCGGAGACCACCACGTCCCGTACGCCCGGGTGCTGGCGCAGGTAGGTGAGCATGCCCTCGTACCGGTCGACCGGCTTGAGGGTGAGCTTGAGCTTGTCCACCGCCGGGGTGGAGTTGCCCACCAGGTCCATCCGGGTGCAGTGGCCGCAGTACTGCGGGCAGGTGGACAGCAGCTCGGCGAGCACCTTGGTGGGGTAGCGGTGGGTCAGCCCCTCGGCGACCCACATGTCGTGCTCGTGCAGGGAGTCGCGGGACGCGTACGGGTGGGACGGCCAGACCGGGTGCCGGTCGGAGGCCACCGGGATCATGTACCGGCGGATCGGGTCGGCGTAGAAGCCCGCCGTGTCGGGTACCCGGTCGGGCACCATCGTATTGATCATCTGCGGCGGTACCAGCATCGACATCGTCGCCAACGCCCGCTGGTCGGCGTCGAGGTCGGCGTAGAACTCGGGGCCCACCAGGTCACCGAGCACCTCGCGGAGCTGGCGGGCGTTCTTCACGCAGTGCGCTCGTACGGCTGCACCTCGGCCACGTCGCCTCCGCGTAAGTCCTTCGTCGTTTGCCGCACCTTACTGGAAAATCTCTCGCAATCCAAGTACGCTACCGGAAGTCTTCCCGTCCTGCTCCCGAAAGGGGTAAGAAATGACGTCGCCCGTGGGGCTGCACCGGGTGCTCGCACCGGTGGGCGTACTGCCGCAGGCGGCGCAGCGGCTGGAGGCCAGCCCGGCGGTCGGCGCCGACGAGGTACGGATCCGGGTCGAGCGGCTCAACCTCGACGCGG
>VAXX01000209.1 GCA_005885115.1 Actinomycetota bacterium
GGCGTCGGACGGGTCGTCCGCGTGTACGTCCCGCACGCGTACCGGCCGGACCGGCGCCTGCCGCTGGTGCTCAACCTGCACGGCACCGGATCCAGCGCGGCCCGTCAGGAGTCGGGCACCGGGATGGACGCCACCGCGGACGTACACGGCTTCCTCGTCGCGTACCCGGAGGGGCTGCACCGCAGCGGCACCGGCTTCGGCTGGAACATCCCCGGCACCCCGACGTACGCCCCGCACGGACCCGACGAGCTGGCCTACCTCGACCGGCTCATCACGCTGCTGCAGGAGCGCTACTGTGCCGACCTGCACCGGGTGTACGCGGTCGGGTTCTCCGGCGGCGGCCGGATGGTCAGCCAGTTGGCCTGCCAGCCCGGTCGGGAAGTGGCCGCCGTGGCGGCGGTCGGCGGGCTCCGCGCCCCCAGCCCGTGTGCCGCACCCCCGGTACCCGTGCTGGGCGTGCACGGTACGGCCGACCCGCAGAACCCGTACGAGGGCCACGGCCAGCCGTACTGGACGTACTCGGTGCCCGAGGCCGCCCGCCGGTGGGCGGTACAGGACGGGTGCGCGGCGGCACCGGCGGTCAACCGGACCAGCCCGGGTGTGACGCTGACCACGTACCACGACTGCCGGGGTGCCGGCGCCGTCCTGCTCTACACCCTGACCGGTCGGGGTCACGTCTGGCCGACCGCCCGGTCGGGGTTCGACTGCGACGAGACGGTCTGGCGGTTCTTCGCCGAGCACAGCCGGCAGGTCGCTGACCGGATACCGACGGCGGACTGACTCCCCGGCCCCGGCCCCACGGCGTAGGGTCCGTGGCAGAGCGTTGAGGGGGATCTCCTGAGAGTCATCGGCGAGGGGCCGCGGGTGGCGGCGCGGCAGGGCGCGGTGCTTTTCGCGCTCGCCGGAAGCCTCGCCCTCGTGGCCATCGCCACCCAACCGGACCGGGCCGGCATCCTGGCCGCGGTCGGGGCCGCCGACCTGGCCGTCGCGCTGGCCGCCTGGTGGCTGCCCTGGCAGCGGTACCCGATGCCGGCCACCCTGCTGCTGGCCGTCCCGGCGTTCGGCATCCTCGGGGCCTCCACCGTGGCCTTCGGCGGGATGGCCGCCGGCACCGGCCCCTTCCTGGTGCTGATCTACGCCTGGATCGGGCTGAACTTCCCGCTCTGGGCGGTGTACGCGGTGACCCCGCTGGCCGTGGCCGCCTACGTCGTCCCGCTGATGCTCACCCGGCAGACCCCGGTCGTGGTGGCCAGCGCCATCGTGCTCACCCCGGTCGCGGTGGTCGTGGCGGTGCTGATCGCCGTCCAGGTACGCCACCTGCGCGCGGCCCGCGAGCGGGCCGACCGGGTCGAGCGCTGGCGCTCGGCCCTGACCGCTACCCTGGCGCACGACCTGCGCTCCCCGCTGACCGCCATCCAGCTCGTCCTGGAGGGGCTGCGGGACGACCCCGAACTCGACGAGCTGACCCGGCGCAAGATGATCGAGATGGCGCTGCGCCAGGGCAACCGGATGATGCGGCTGGCCGCCGACCTGCTCGACATCGAGCGGGTCGACGCCCAGGGCACGCTGCGGCTGGACCGCGCCATGGTGCCGGTACGCACTGCCGTGCTCAACGCGGTCGCGTACCTCAACACCTCGGACGTCAAGGTCGAGGTGGTACCCGACCTCACGGTGGAGGCCGATCCGCAGCGACTGGAGCAGATCCTGGTCAACCTGGTGGCCAACGCGCTGCGGCACGGCGCCCCACCGGTGGTGGTCCGCGGGTACGTCGAGTCCGGCACCGCACGCGTCGAAGTGGTCGACCACGGCCCCGGGGTACCCGCGGCGGTGGTACCGCGGCTGTTCACCCGGTTCGGCGACGTGGGCTCGGACCCGACCTCGGTCGGGCTCGGCCTGTGGATCGTCGACCAGCTCGCCCGCGCGCACGGCGGGACGGTGCGCTACGAGCCCGGCGACCCGGGTGCCCGCATGGTCGTGACCCTCCCGCTGCGGCCCGGCCACCCGGTCTGAGGCGACCGGTTCACCGGGGGTTCCCGGTCCGGCCAGCGGGGCGCCATCCGGAGGCACTACAGATCCTGAGGAAGGCAGGTCCCCAGCCATCCCGAGGAGCCACCCGATGCGATTCCGTACCCCCACGCTCGGCCGCCTGGCCGCGATCGGCTTGGCCGTGAGCGCGCTCACGGTGGCCGGTACCGCCGTCGCGAGCGCGCACGACGATGGGCACCGCCACCCGGCCGTCGACCACGTGCTGCTGCTGTCCATCGACGGCCTGCACCAGCAGGACCTGGCCTGGTGGGTCGGCCACCACCCGGACTCGACGCTGGCCCGGCTCACCGCCGCCGGGGTCGAGTACGACCGGGCGCGTACCCCGTTCCCGTCCGACTCGTTCCCGGGCATGACCGCCCTGGTCAGCGGCGGCAACCCGGCGAGTACCGGGGTGTACTACGACGACTCGTACAACCGGGCGCTGCTGCCGGCCGGCACCACCAACTGCGCGGGCGCGACCCCGGGCACCGAGGTCACCTACTTCGAGCAGGCCGACCTGGACCAGAACCGGCTGGATGCCGGGCAGGGCCTGACCGGGCTGCCGGACTCGATCCTGGGCATGACCGGTCAGCCCCGCCAGGTGATCGACCCGGCCCAGTTGCCGGTCGACCCGGTCACCTGCCGGCCGGTGTACCCGCACGGCTACCTCAAGGTCAACACGGTCTTCGAGGTGGCCCGGGCGCGCGGGCTGGGTACCGCCTGGTCGGACAAGCACCCGGCGTACGACCTGCTCCAGGGGCCGTCCGGGGCGGGCATCCAGGACCTGTTCACGCCTGAGATCAACAGCCTGGCGGACGCCGCCGGCGACGACTGGACCAAGGTCAACTCACTGACCCAGCGGTACGACGGGTACAAGGTCCAGGCGGTGCTCAACGAGATCGACGGGTACGACCATGGCCGCGCCACGAGGGTAGGCACCCCGGCCATCTTCGGGATGAACTTCCAGACCGTGTCCACCGGCCAGAAGCTGCCCACCTCCGGGGGTCAGCCGGGCGGGTACCTCCACCGAACTCGCCGCCCAGGGGCTCGCCGACCGTACCGCCATCGTGATCTCCGCCAAGCACGGGCAGTCGCCGACCGTACCGGCCCTGCTCACCCGGATCAACGACGGCGCGATCATCGACGCGCTCAACGCCGCGTGGAACGCCGCCGGGCACCCGGGCACCCTGGTCGCCTTCTCGGTCAACGACGACGGGATGCTGATCTGGCTGTCCGACCGCTCGCCCGCGGCGACCGGCTTCGCGGCCGACTTCCTGCGCGGGTACGCCGGGACCGGCAACGACATCACCTCGGCGCCGAAGCCGTTCACCTCGTCCGGGCTGGCGACGATCTACGCCGGTACGGCCGCGTCGGACCTCATCGGGGTACCGCACGACGACGCCCGGGTACCGGACGTGATCGGTATCGCCCAGCAGGGCGTGGTGTACACCGCGAAGAAGGGCAAGATCGCTGAGCACGGCGGCGACGCTCCCGCCGACCGCGACGTACCCATCCTGGTTGTCGCTCCCGGCCACGGCCCGCACGGCGTGACGATCAGCGCCCCCGTCGAGACCGCCCAGATCGCGCCGACCATCCTGGCCCTGCTCGGCCTGGACCCGGACGACATCGGCGCCGTCAGGATCGAGCACACCCGGGTCCTGCCCGGGATCTCCTGAGGTTGTCCCCCGGCCGGGGGACACGTCCCCCGGCCGGGCCAGTCAACACTGACCCGTTTCCTGACAACGCCCGCCCTCCAGGCAGCCGACTGTAATCGCAAGGCCACGGATCGTGGCTTACCCGGAACGGAATCCTGGAGGTCTTCGATGAACTATCTCGTGGCTAAGGCGCAGGCCCTGTGGGCCACCCGCGACGAGGGCGCCACCGCCGTCGAGTACGGCCTGATGGTCGCCCTGATCGCGGTCGTCATCATTGTCGCGGTGACCGCGCTCGGCAGCAAGCTGTCCGGCCTGTTCACCAGCGTCACCAGCAGCATCTGAACCGTGCCCGGGCGCGCCGGCCGTCGGGGCCAGATCTTGGCGGCCGGCCGTACCCGCGACCGCGGGGCGGCCGCGGTGGAGATGGCCCTCGTGCTACCCCTGCTGCTGTTCGTGGTCTTCGGCCTGATCGACTTCGGCCGGATGCTCAACACCCAACTCACCCTCACCGAGGCGGCTCGGGAGGGGGCCCGCGCGGCGGCCCTCGGGCAGAACGCCGACGCGCGGGTACAGGCCGCCAGCACCAACCTCAGGGGCGTGACCGACTCGGTCACGCCCTGCCCGGCGGGTGGCTCGACCACCGCCAACGCCACGGTGACCACCAGCGTCACCTTCACGTTCGTCACGCCGGTCGCGGCGCTCGCCCCACTGTTCGGCGGGCACCTGGCCGGCTCGGTAGTACTGACCGGAAAGGGAGTCATGCCATGCATCGGGTGAGCCGCTCATGAAGCGCAGCTTCTTCGCGGCCCTCGTCGCCGTGGTCCTGGCGCTCGTCGGCTGCGTGGCCGTGGTGCTCTACGTCAAGGGCGCCGACACCCGCGCGCTGGCCGGTCAGCGGGCGGTCCGGGTGCTGGTGGTACACAAGCTGATCCCCGCCGGTACGACCGGGCAGCAGATCCACGACGGCGGGTACACCGAGACGGTCACCGTACCGGCGACCACCGTACCGGTCGACGCGCTCAGCGACCTGGACGCCCAACTGCTGACCCTGGCGGTCAGCTCCGACCAGCAGCCCCGGCAACTGTTGCTGCGCGGCGCGTTCGACAGCCCGACCGTCCACAGTGGAGGGTTGACGATCCCGGACGGGATGCTCGCGGTGAGCGTGTCCATGCGGGTACCGGCGCAGGTCGGCGGGTACGTCCAGCCCGGCACCGACGTCGCCGTGTTCGACACCTTCAACCTGGCCGAGGGCAAGGGCCGGGTACCCGCCGGGGACGGCCTGGCCAGCAGCCACGACTACAACCAGGCGACCCGGCTGCTGCTGCCCAAGGTCCAGGTGCTCGCGATCGGTGGCCGGGGTACCCCGGGCGCGGCGACGGCACCCCAGCCGGCCGCCTCCGGTGCTACCGGCGGCGGTGGCCTGGGCTCCTCCAGCGGGGGCGGGCAGTCGGACACCGCCGAGGTACTGGTGACCGTCGCGGTCACCCAGGACCAGGCCCAGCGCCTCGTCCTGGCCGCCCAGACCGGCGCGCTCTACCTCGCGCTGCTGGGCAACGGCGCGGACGTACGCCCCGGTGACGGCATCGACAACTACTCCCTTTTCCAGTGACATGAGCGAGATCTACTACGAGCCGGAGCGCGCGGGGCCGATCCTCGACGTGTTCCCCGACGCGCACGGCGCGGCCGACCTCGCCGAGTTGGCCGCGCTGGTGCACGCTGACCCCGGCGCCCAGTTGGTCATCCTCGGCCCGACCGTGACGCTGCCCGACGCCGTCGGGTTCGCGGCGCGGCACCGGCTGACCCGGCCCTCGCTCGGCGTGGTCCTGCTGCGCGACCAGGTCGACGTCGCCGTACTCGCCGAGGCGATCCGCTCCGGCGTCCGCGAGGTGATCACGGCCGCCGACCCGGACGGGATCCGGGCCGCCTGTGCCCGCTCGCTCGACGTCTCCCGGCAGCTCGTGCTCGGTACCCCGGCGCCGGCCAAGCCGACCCGGGAGGGGCAGATCCTGACGGTCTTCGCCGGCAAGGGCGGCAGCGGCAAGAGTACGGTCGCCTCGAACCTCGCCGTGGCGCTGGCCGCCGGCGGGGCCAACCGGGTCCTGCTGGTCGACCTCGACCTCGCCTTCGGCGACATCGCGATCATGCTGCAGCTGGTACCCCGACGGACGATCGCCGACGCGGTACCCATGGTCGGCCGGCTGGACGAGACCGGTATCCGCTCGCTGGTCACCCCGTACGCGCCCGGGCTGGACACGCTGCTGGCCCCGCCCGGCCCGGCCGAGGGGGAGCGGGTCGGCCGGGAACTGGTCGACGAGATCCTCAAGATCGCCCGGCGGATGTACGACTACGTCGTCGTGGACACCCCGCCGGCCTTCACCGACCAGGTGCTCGCCGCGCTCGACCTGTCCCAGTGGTACCTGCTGGTCGCCACCCCGGACGTACCGTCGCTGAAGAACCTGCGCCTGACGCTGAACATGTTCGACCTGCTGGAGTACCCGGCGAACCAGCGGCTCGTGGTGCTCAACCGGGCCGACGCCCAGGTCGGGCTGACCCAGGCCGACATCGACAAGGTGATCCGGGCGCCGATCAACGGCCGGGTACCGTCCACCCGCGACGTACCGGTGTCGATCAACCGGGGCGTACCGCTGATGGTGAGCAGCCCGCAGAGCCCGGTCAGCCGGTGCGTACAGCAGATCGTCGACACCCACATCGCGACCGCCGAGGAGCACGACCGGCCGGCCCACCGCCGGCGCGGCCTGCTGCGAAAGGGGCGGTGACGATGGGGCTGTACGACCGCATCGAGCTGCGGCGCGGTAGCGCCGTGGAGAGCGCGCCAGAGCCGGCGGCACCCGTCGAGACCCCGGCACCGGTCGAGCGGCACCGGCCGAGTACGCCCGTCGTGGACCCGGTCGCCGGGGTACGCCGGCGCCTCCAGCAGGCCCTGGTCGAGACCCTCGGCCCGCAGATGTACGAGGAGATCGGCGGGGACGAGGACCTGGCCCAGCGGGTACGCGAGACGATCGCGGCCCTGCTCGCCCGCGAGGAGACCCCGCTGGCCGGCGGCGACCGCGCGCGGATCACCCAGGAGGTGACCGACGAGATCCTCGGCCACGGTCCGATCGAGCCGCTGCTGCGCGACCCCGACGTCAGCGAGATCATGGTCAACGGCGCGCACCGGATCTTCGTGGAGCGCAGCGGGAAGATCATCCAGGTACCCACGGAATTCGCCGACGAGGGGCACCTGCGCCGGGTGATCGACCGGATCGTGTCCCGGGTCGGGCGCCGGGTGGACGAGGCGAGCCCGATGGTCGACGCCCGCCTGCCCGACGGCAGCCGGGTCAACGCGGTGGTACCGCCGATCGCGCTGGACGGCTCCACGCTGACCATCCGGAAGTTCGCCACCGAGCCGCTGACCGTGGCCGACCTGATCAGCTTCGGTACCTTCAGCCCGCACGTCGCCCAGCTCCTCGCCGCGTGCGTACAGGGCCGGCTGGACATCGTCGTGTCCGGCGGTACCGGCTCCGGCA
>VAXX01000210.1 GCA_005885115.1 Actinomycetota bacterium
TGGCGTACGTCCTGCTCGCCCTCGGCATGGCCGTGGTCGCCCTGGGCGTGACCAGCCTGACCGACGCGGAACTGGCCGGCGCCGACCCGACCCGGCGCGCGATCCTGGTCGAGGTCAGCTACTTCGCCACCTACGCGGCGCTGTTCCTGGTCCGGTTCCTGGTGCTGGACCGGGTGGTCTTCCGCTCCCGCCACCAGGTACCGAGCACCACCCGCGCGTAGCGCAGGCCGTAGACCAGGTTGTTGCCCTTCTTGCTGCGCCCGTGCCCGCGCGGGTGCATGGTCAGCGGCCGCTCGACCACCCGGTACCCCTTGCTGAGCGCGCCGATGAGCAGCTCGGAGGACTGGTACTGGGGCTGGGTCAGGGTCACGCCGGTGGCGACCTCCACGCGCATCGCGCGGAACCCGAACGAGGTGTCGGTGACCCGCTGCCCGGTCAGCACCGACACCAGCCAGGCGAAGAACCGGGTACCGAGCCGGCGGACCGGGTCGGTCGAGCCGTTCGTACCCAGCCGGCGCGACCCGGTGACGAAGTCCGCCTCGCCGGTCAGCAACGGCTCCAGCAGCAGCGGCAGCTCGGCCACGTCGTACTGGCCGTCGGCGTCGGTGGTGACCAGGTACCGGGCGCCCCGGGCGGCGGCCAGGTGGTACCCCAGGCGCAGCGCGGCGCCCTGGCCCCGGTTCACCGGTACCTCCACGGTCACCGCGCCGTGCGCCCGCGCCACGGCCGCCGTGTCGTCGGTCGCGCCGTCCACCACGACCAGGCTCGCGACCGGGTACCCGCGGCAGGTCCCCGGTACCGCGTCGAGCACGGCGCCGAGCGCGGGCGCCTCGTTGTACGCCGCGATCAGCACCACCACCGGCGGGAACTCCAGGTCCGGGTCGAGCTGCGCGAGCGCGGCGAGGTCGCCCGGCTCCGGGAAGCCGGGCCGGGTCCGGCGCGGTACCGCCAGCACCGCCGCCACCGGCAGCAGCGCGAACGCCGGCAACTGGTAGCGCCAGGAGAACATCACCACATCGCCGCCGACCACCAGCAGCACCCCGGTGGCGAGGAACAGCAGCGCCGGCCAGCGCGCCCGGCCGCGCCCGAACACGCCGATCAGCGTGATGGCCAGGGCCAGCCCGAGGACGGGCCCCGGCGTGTACCCGACGGTGAGCTGGTAGCCCCGCAGCAGCCCGGTCCACGGCGTGACCGCCACCGGGTCGCCGTCGCCGTACTGGTGACTGAGCTGCCCCACCGAGTCCAGGGTGACCAGCGGCTCGAACAGCGGGAAGCCGATCTGGAACCGCCAGCGCTCCACCGACGGGTCGCTGAGCGAATGGTCGACCCGACCCCAGGAGAAGACCTTGACCGCGTCGTGCCCGACCGAGGCGGCGAAGTCCACCGGCTGGTGGGCGATGATCCGGTTCACGAAGTCCTGGGTGAGCCGGTCGGTGGCGTCCCCGGCGGTGTCCTTGAGCTCGAAGAACGGCGAGGTCGGGTCGTGCGCCCAGAAGTCGGGGCCGGGCCGGGTCGCGCGCGGCGTACCGGGGCACAGGATCCGCTCCTGGGCCGGCAGGTCCAGGCCGGTGCAGTCGGCGAAGGTGGCCACCCGGCCGTACAGGGCGTTGGCCCCGGCGTGGGAGATGCCGTAGCGGCCGGTGAACTGGTGGTAGTAGCTGGCGTACGCGGTGACCGGCAGGGCGAAACAGACCAGGCCGGCGGCGGCCAGCGCGATCCGGCGGCGCCCGCGGCCCGCGGCCACGATCAGGGGGTACGCCAGCAGCGGTACGACCAGCAGCTCCCCCACCTGGCGGACGGTCGCCGCCAGCCCGAACAGCAGCCCGGCGGCGAGGACCACCGGCCAGCCCGGCCGGTTCGGCCAGGCCAGCGCCACGAGCGCGGCCACCACGAGGGCCAGGAACAGCGGGTCGGCCATCACGTTGTGCTCGATCTGCACCTGGTACGCGTCCAGCAGCACCGGTACGACGGCGAGCGCGGCCAGCCACGGTCGGGCGCCCTTGTGCACCAGCAGCGCGTACCCGGCGGTCGCCAGGCCCAGCCCGAGCAGGTGCTGGACGGCCACCACCAGCGTGATGTTCCCGACGTTCAGCAGTGGCCGAAGCAGGTACACGTCATACCCGATCGGGTCCTGGCCGGTGGGGTCCAGGCCGGGCAGCGGCAACAGGTACGAGGCGAGCGAGTCGATGTAGAAGATCACCGGCCGGTAGGTGAGCATGACCAGGACGCGCAGCGCGATCCCGAGGCCCAGCAGCGCCAGGAACAGCCGGTGCCGCCTCACCGGAACTCGTCCCACACCGTCGCGAGCCCCGAAAGCAGCGGTACCGAGGGTTCGTACCCCAGCTTGCGGGCCCGCTCGATGGACACGATCACGGCGGGCATCTCGCCCGGCTTGGCCGGCCCGTGCCGCACGTCGAAGTCGGCCCCGGTCACCCGCCGCACCGCGTCCACCACTTCGAGCACCGAGAGCGACCGGCCGCCGCCGATCACCACCGGGCCGGCCCACTCGTCGCTTGTGAGCGCGAGCCGGAATGCCGCCACCACGTCGGCGGCATTGACGTAGTCCCGCACCTGGGTGCCGTCCCCGTAGATCTCGAACGTCCCACCCAGCCGGATCACCCGCATCAGCCGCGCGACGATGCTGTCCTTGGCCTGCATCCCCGGTCCGTAGACGTTGGTCAGCCGCAGGGCCACGCAGCGCACCCCGTACGAGGCGGTGTACGCGGACATCAGCATCTCGCCCGCGGCCTTGGTCGCCCCGTAGGGCGTGAGCGGCTTCAGCGTCGCGGCCTCGGTGATCGCGGGGGCATCCATCGGCCCGGTGACGGCGTTGGTCGAGGCGAATACCAACGAGCTCACGCCGGCCTCCCGTGCGCCCTGGAGCAGCGCGTGCGTACCTTCGACGTTCGTGCGGAACGTCAGCTCCGGGTGCTCCATCGACCGCAGCACCGAAGTCACGGCGGCAAGATGCACTACACCATCGAAGCCGCCGTCGAACGCCGACGCGAGCACCCCGCGGTCGGCGATGTCACCCTGGACGAGGTCGATGCTCGAGTCGGGGTGCGGCTTGAGGTCGACCACCCGGACGGTGGCCCCGGCATCGAGGAGGTAGGACACGACGTGCCGGCCGATGAACCCGGAGCCGCCGGTTACGAGGACGCGGCGGCCCGCGAGGTGGGGCTGCTCCGCG
>VAXX01000211.1:0-3665 GCA_005885115.1 Actinomycetota bacterium
CGATACAGCCGAACTCCAGGTCCTGGACCGCGCCGAGCAGCTTGTCGCGGTTGTGGATCCGCACCCGGCACTGCACCGCGCCGATCGCGGGATCGGCGAGCGCGGCGGCGACCTCGGCCAGGATGGTGGGGCTGCCGCGGCCATCGCCGTCGATCACCCCGAGGACCACCTGGTCCGCGGTCAACCCGCGCTCGCGGGTCCATTCCCGGATCTGCCGGTACGCCGCGTTGAGCGCCGCCCCCTTGCCCTTACGGGCGTTGGGCAGTTCCCGCCGCAGAACGTGCAGTCGCGGGTCGGCGATCCCGGCCAGTACGTGCGGGGTGGCGTCGTCGGACCCGTCGTCGACGACGAGTACCCGGCTGGTGAGCCCGGGCGCGGTCAGGGCGAGCGCGGCCCGGACGGTGTTGCCGACGACGCGCTCCTCGTTCAGGCACGGTATGACGATCCAGAACTCCACCGGTCCGTCGGGTACCGGTGGGGCCGTCCGGCGTCTCCGTGGCCACGCGACGTACGTGGCCAGCAGGAGGTTGTACGCCGGCCAGCCGAGCATCAGCAGTAGGCGCAGCAGCATGGTCGGCGTACGCTCCGTCAGGCCCGGATACGGGCGGCGCGGACCAGCAGGGCGCCGCCTGCGATCATGGCCAGGGCCACGAGCGCGATCAGCAGCGGCTGCGAGCCGGTCACCGGCAGGGTGGCGGCCGCGGCCGCGGTGGAGCCAAGGATCTTGGGCTGGGTCATCAAGGGTGCCTTTCGAGGGGTCGGTCTCTCCGGTGCCGAAACCGTATGGTGATTACGGAGCGTGTACCAGGGCTTGACGCCAGCTCGGCCGACCCCGCCACGGCGGAGCACCTGAAGTACGTACGACAGACCGCCCAAGTAGGCGGTACCAGCGGGAATACCGGCGGATCGGCCGAGCCCGGAAAACCGGCACTTCCCCACCTTCGGGTCCGATGACGACAGGCCGGGTTATTTCACGAGGCGTCCCGCGAACGTCACGGAACGTAGTTTCGCCGGCAACCGGCGGGCAACCGTGGGAGAACCGTCAGCGCTCCCGGCCGGGAAGATCATCGAGTGTCATGGGGGACTCCGCACCGATCCGCGTCGTCGCGGTAGATGATCACGAACTGGCCCGGCTCGGGATCGCCTGGTTGGCCGGGCACGGTACCGGCCTGGAACTGGTCGGTACCGCCGGCAACGCCCGCCAGGCCCGGGGGCTGGTGGAACGGACCAGGCCAGGAGTCGTCACCGTGGGTACCGTGCTGCCGGACCTGACCGGGCTGGACCTGGCCGGAGAGCTCCGCCAGCGGTACCCCGAGCTGGGTCTGATCCTGATCCTGCCCGAGCCCGACGGCGCGCTGGTCGCCGCGGCGGCCGACCGCGGGCTGTCCGGCGCGGTCGCGCTGACCGCCAGCGCCGCCACGGTGACCGCGCTGATCCGCTCGGCCGCCACCGAACCGCGCACCTTCCGCGCGCCGGGCGAGTTCCTGCGCGCGCCCGGCCAGTCCGGTCCCCGGCTGTCCCCGCGCGAACGGCAGGTGCTCGCGCTGCTGGTCGAGGGCCGGACCCAGGCGGAGATCGCCGAACAGCTCAAGATCCTCCGGGCGCGCAACCGCAGCCAGGCGCTGCTGGCCACGGCCCGGGAGGGCCTGCTTCCGCTGCGGTAGACCTTCCCTGCCCGGACCTGGGGACCGGCCGCCGTGTGGGAAGTCGGCGGCCGGTCCGGCCCCAGGTCACCCGGTGTACTGTGCGACGATCTTGGAGAAGTCGTACGGGTTCTGTGCGACCGAGCTGCACGAACCGTCCGCCCAGTTGTGCGGGACGCTCGGGTCGCACGCCCGGTCCCGGTTCAGCGACCAGTACGAGAACCACCCGACGTGCTTGGACCTCGCGTACCCGAGCAGGGTCTGGAACGTGGCCTGGGTGAACAGTTCCGAGGGCTGGTCGGTGTGCCCGTTCATGATCTGCAGGCCCAGGTGGGCCCAGGCGGTCGCGTCGGACCAGCCGTACACTCCCTTGAGCTGGCCCTGCGCGGCCTGCGCCACCATCTCGACGCTGGTCGCCTGATCGCCTGCGTTGGTCAGCCCGTAGTCGAAGGCCATGATGTTGACGATGTCCAGGGTGGCCCCGGCGGCCTTGGCCTGCTTGAGCTCGTCGATCCCGGACCCGGGGAAGCCGCCCGTGGTCATCGGTACGGTCAGCGAGACGTGCAGGGTACGCCCGGCCGCCGCCGCGTTGCTCTCCAGAATCTTGATGGCCCCGAACCGTACGCCCATGTTCGCGTCCAGGTCGTCGCCCTCGTAGTCCAGGTCGATCCGGGTCAGCTTGTACTTGTTGATCACCGACTGGTACGCCGCCGCGAGCGAGCTGGAGCTGCCGCAGGTGGCCCCGAGTTCGGTCCCGTTGTACCCGCCGAAGGACACCGACACCTCGCCGCCCTTGGCCCGTACCGCGCTGACCACACCGGTCACGGTGCTGTCCGCGCTGACCTTCAGGGCCGGGTCGCCGTCCCACGCCGGCGTACAGCCGCCCGAGTCCAGGACGAAGGCGAGGTTGAAGTCCCGGTCGCCGGAGGCGTTGATGGCGTCGGTGATGTTCTGCGGGTGGTTGTCCAGCGGCATGACGTAGATCGGGTTGCGGAACCCGCCCGACGGCACTTGGACGGCGACCGGGTCGGGCTCGGGGTCGGGCCGCCGCCGGGGCCGTCGAGTACGACGTCGTCGGCGTGGTACGTGCCCTGGCCGTACCAGCCGTGCACGTACACCGTGACGGACGTGGCGGAGGTCGTGGTGAAGCTCAGCGACAGCGGGGCGTACCCGGTGGAGCTGGTCCAGGTCTGCGCGCTGACTGCGCCGGAGACGCCGAGGAAGACGTACGACCCCTGGACATCGGCGCTCAACCTGTACGCGGTGTTCGGCACCAGGGTCAGGGTCTGCGCGCACTGCGCCGTGTCGTTGCCGGCCGCGCCCTCCAGCGCCCAGGTGCCCGAGTGGGCGTGCCCGGTGACGGCCTTGTCGGACGGGTCGCAGGTCCAGCCGGCGAGGGTACCGGTTTCGAAGCCCGGGTTGCTGACCAGGTTCGTGGCGGCGGAGGCGCTGGGGAGCACGGCACCGAGCGCGCCGAGCACGAGCCCGCCGGCGGCCAGACCTGACAGCAGGATCCTGCGCATACCGCGCCTCCCCGAGCCGGACAATCCCTTAGGAAAGTTTCCTAATTTTTTCGCACGGAACCCGGAGAGTCAACCATTTCGATGACTTGAGAGTCAGGCGGGGACCCGGGAGTCGGACGGGTACGGGGCACACCGCTCCCCCGTGTCGAGCAGGGCGCTGATCCGCTCGGCCGGCATCGGCCGGGCGAAGTGGTACCCCTGGGCCTGCCCACACGCGTGCCGGGACAGCCACTGCGCCTGGGCCGCGTCCTCCACGCCCTCGGCGATCTGGTCCAGCCGAAGCGACCGGGCCAGCGCGAGGATCGCCCCGGTCAGCGTGTTCTCCATCTCGGAGGTGGACAGGTCCGCCACGAACGACCGGTCGATCTTCAGGATGTCGATCGGCAGCGCCCGCATGTACGCCAGCGACGAGTACCCGGTGCCGAAGTCGTCCAGGGCCACCCGCACCCCCAGGGCCTTGACCTGGCGCAGCACCTCGGCGGCCCGGTCCAGGTCGGTG
>VAXX01000211.1:3793-8503 GCA_005885115.1 Actinomycetota bacterium
CAGCAGGCCGGCCGCCTCGGCGGCGGGCAGGAACGCGCCCGGCATGAGCAGCCCGCGGGTCGGGTGCCGCCAGCGCAGCAGCGCCTCGAACCCGGTGACCCGGCCGTCGGGCAGGGTGACGATCGGCTGGTACGCGATCTCGAACTCGTCCCGCAGCAGCGCGTGCGACAGGTCGTTCTCCAGTTGGACGCGGGCCAGCGTGTCGGCGTGCATGCCGGGCTCGAAGATCCGGTAGCAGGCCCGGCCGGACGCCTTGGCGGCGTCCAGGGCCAGGTCGGCGTCGCGCAGCAACTGCGGGCTGTCCACTCCGGGCTGGGCGAAGGCGATCCCGATGCTGGCGCCGATCACGGTGTTCAGGCCGTCGAGGACGACCGGCTCGGCCAGGACGGCCAGGACCCGGTCGGCGACGGCGGTCGCCTCCGCGCGGGTGATCGCGCCGGGGAGCAGGATCGCGAACTCGTCGCCGCCCAGGCGGGCGGGCAGGCCACCCGGGGCCACCTCCCGGATCCGCTCGCCGACCACGGTGAGGAGCTGGTCGCCGGTACCGTGGCCGAGCGCGTCGTTCACGCCCTTGAAGCCGTCCAGGTCGATGAGCAGCAGCGCGCCGGCACGGCCGGCCAGTTCGCGCTTGAGCAGTTCCCGGTTCGCCAGGCCGGTCAGCGGGTCGTGGGTGGCCTGGTCGGTCAGGACGAGATCGTGGCGGGCCCGCTCGGCGGACAGGCGGGAGCTCGGCGAGCACCAGCCGGTCCCCCGAGCGCAGGACCAGCCCGGCCTGGACGGCGAGCGCGGCGCACAGTACGCCGCCGGTAGCCCACCGGTACCTCATCGCCGGCATCCAACGTCCCCTTCGACCAGCCCACTCAGTCGTCTCGGGGGCTTCCATCGGCGGGACAGGGACAGACCTGAGAAAACCCGGTCCGGCTACAGTTCGCGGCATGCGGGTGCTGATGTCCATGCCGCTGCACGCGGTGACCGAGGTCTATGGCGAGGCGGGGCTGCGGGAGCGGTTCGCGCTGGAGATCGCGCGCTTCGACGCCGCCGACCGGGCCCGGCTGGACGAGGCCCTGGCCCTGGCCGGCGAGCTGCACCGGGCGGATGTACGGGTCCGTGAGCCCTACGTCAACCACCTGCTGCGGGTCACCATCCGGATCATCCGCTACTACCGGGTCGACGACGTGGACGTCCTGGTCGCCGCGCTGCTGCACGACGCGGTGGAGGACCACCCCGAAGACCTCGGGGGTACGCCCGAGCAGGCGCTGGCCACGCTGGCGGCCCGCTTCGGGCCCCGGGTCGCCGCGCTCGTCGGCGCCGTGACCAACCCGGCGTGGGTACCGGGTCGGCACCGGTACGAGCAGTACCGCGACCACGTGACCGAGAGCCTCGACGGCAACCCGTGGGCCCGGGTGATCAAGCTGTCCGACTTCACCGACAACGGGGTGGGTGTGATCCACACCACCGGTCCGAAGGTGCGCTCCGCCGCGACCAAGTACGCCCCGCTGGTACCGGTGCTGCGGGAGCTGGCCGGACGGGCGGATACGCCGCTGGCCGACGACGTCAAGGCACACATCGCCGACCAGCTCGACCTCGCCGAGCAACGGTTCAGCGCGATCCTCGCCCAGCCCTAGCCCGGTCAGCCGGGCCAGGTGCCGGTGATCCGGCGTACCCCCTCGGCACTTCCCCGGTCCACCGCGGCCTTGACGATCGCGAAGATCGCGCCCTGCAGCGCCGCGGCGAGCAGGATCTCGGTCCAGCCCCTGTCCTGGTCCAGCGCGTCGGGCGCGTCGTCGTCCCCGGAGGCCACCTGCCAGACCTTCTTGAAGACGATCCCGGCGACCAGTCCGGCGCCCGCCCCGGCCAGCAGGCCGAACGGCTTGTAGAGCAGCTTGCGCGCGGTCATGACCGCCTCCGGCGGGCCTGCCGCACCATCAGCAGGGTCAGCACACCCGCGAGCGCCGCGACGATGCCGACCCGGACCCGCGGGTCCAGCTTGGCGAAGCGGGCGCGCTGTTTACCCATCTGGTACGCGACGGTGTCCACCGCCGAGTGCACCCGCTCGCGTACCTCGGCCCTGGCCTCCTCGACCGCCTCCTGGGCGCGGGCCTTGACGTCGGCCCGGGCGGCCAGCGCCTCGACCGTCTCGCCCAGTTCGCTGCGGGTCTGCTCGATCTCCCGGCGCAGCTCCTCGGGTTCTGTCGGAGTCTTACCCACGGTGTCCCCTCTCCTGTACGGCCGACGTCAGGGTGCGGGCGATGTCGGCGCCCTCCTGGACCGCCGCTTCCGGTACCGGCGGGGTGGCCCGCCGCACCTGCGCCCGGCCGATCAGCGCGAGCACCCCCGCGACGAGCGACAGCACGATCCCGACCAGCAGCGCGGCCCCCCACGCCGGCATCACGTGGGCCAGCAGGAGCACGATCGCGGTCAGGACGCCCAGCACTGCGTACAAGCTAACCAGTCCGGCGGCGCCGAACAGGCCAACACCCCGGCCGGCGGACCCGGCCTTCTCCGACATCTCCGCCTTGGCCAGCGCGAGCTCGTCCCGTACCAGTGTGGAGATCTGCTCGGCGGCCTGCCGGACCAGCTCGGCCGTCGAGGCCGGCTCCGGGCCGCCGTGGAACGCTTCGGACATACCGGTGTGATGCCCGGCCGGGCCGCCAGCTAACCGCGTCACAGCTCCTTGACAGCGGCCTGGATGGCGCGGTGGAACGTCGGGTACGCGTAGATCATCGAAGCCAGCCGGGCGATCGGTACCTGCCCGTGCACGGCCACCGCGAGCGCGCCGAGCACCTCCCCGCCGACCGGACCCGCCGAGGTCGCCCCGACCAGGACCGACCGGTCGGTATCGGCGACGAGCTTGATGAAGCCCTCGTTGCCGGCCTTGTGGATCCAGCCCCGGGTGCTCGCCGTCAGGTCGGTGTACGCGGTGCGGACCGGGATCCCCTTCTCCCGCGCCTGTGCCTCGGTCAGCCCGACCGCGCCCACCTCGGGGTCGGTGAACGTGACCCGGGGCAGGGCCCGGTAGTCGGCCGCCGGGCCGCCCTGGCGCAGGATGTCGCGTACGACGATGTCCGCCTCGTACATCGCCACGTGGGTGAAGGCGCCGTGGCCGGTCACGTCGCCGACGCCCCAGAGCCGGTCGCCGGCGCGCAGCCAC
Organism: Actinomycetota bacterium; assembly: GCA_005885115.1. Lineage (GTDB taxonomy): Bacteria > Actinomycetota > Actinomycetes > Mycobacteriales > Micromonosporaceae > AC-43. The sequence continues at coordinate 6,945 of VAXX01000211.1, forward strand.
TCGTCCACCGGAAGGAACCGGGCCTGCTCGTCCAGGCCCACGCTGGCCAGTCCGAGGTCGCCGAGGTTGGCCCGGCGGCCGGTGGCGACCAGCAGCTTCTGCCCCACCAGCGGCTGTCCACTGTCGACGGTCAGGCTGAACTGCTGGCCGTCGTGCTCGACCCGGGTCGCCTTGACGCCGGTACGCACGCCGATGCCCTCGGCCGTGAAGACCTTGGCCACGAGCGCGGAGGACTCCGGCTCCTCCAGGGCCAGCAGCCGGTCCAGTGCCTCGACGACGGTCACCGTGGTACCGAAGCGGGCGTACACCTGGGCCAGCTCCAACCCGATCGCGCCGCCGCCGAGGATGAGCAGCGAGTCGGGCAGCTCCTCGGCCTCGATGGCCTCCCGGTTGGTCCAGTACGGCGTGCCGGCCAACCCCTCGATCGGCGGTACCGCCGGTGCCGTCCCGGTCCCGATGACGATCCCGCGGCGGGCCTGGAACACCTCGTCGCCCACCTCGACCCGGCCCGGTCCGGCCAGCCGGCCGAAGCCCCGGACGAACCGGCCGCCCTTGCCCACGAACCGCTCGACGGCCACCTTGTCGTCCCAGTCGTCGGTGGCCTCCTCGCGGATGCGCTTGGCGACCTGGCTCCAGTCCGGCTCCACTGTGGACGCTCCGGCCAGGCCCGGTACCCGCCGGGTCTCGGCGAGCAGGTTGGCCGCCCGGATCATCATCTTGCTCGGGATGCAGCCCCAGTACGGGCACTCCCCGCCGACCAGGCGGTGCTCGATCCCGACCACTGACAGTCCCGCCTGGGCAAGGCGTCCGGCGACCTCCTCGCCGCCCACGCCCAACCCGACGACGACGACATCGACCTCGACCGCCATCCCGGCATCCTCTCCTCGGCCCGGTACCGACGTCACGTTACCCGTACGGGGACGGGACCGGGCGGCACCGCACGCGGCGGGGTGGTCAGGATGGTGCGGATACGTACCGGCGGTTGAGGCGGATAGCCGACAGAACCCCTTGACTGGATGTGGTGCGCTGGGACACGGGGCGAGGGGGAAACCGGGGGACGCGGGATCGGGTGTCCCGGGCTGACTGGCCCGGGCACCCGATCTCCGTGCCGGAAGGCGGGTACGGGTGGATCAGCGGACCTGACGCAGCCGCCGCTCGGGCATCCGCAGTGCCGGTGCCGGGACCGGACTCGGCCGGGCATCGGTGATCCGCCGGCGCAGTACCGGCTTGCGCAGCGCGTCCCGGTAGATCCGCTCGTACCGCTGGGCCATCAGCGAGGCGCTGAACTTCGCCCGTACGTGCCCGACGCAGTCCTGCGGATCCAGCTCACCGGCCCGGTGCAGGAGGTCCGGCAGCTCCGCCGGATCGTCGGCGAGCCAGCCGGTGACGCCGTGCCGCACCAGCTCGGGTACGGCGCCGCGGCGCAGCCCGACGACCGGGACACCGGCCGCCATCGCCTCGATCATCACCATCCCGAACGGCTCGTTCCAGCGGATCGGCATGATCAGGCACCGGGCCTGGGCGAGCAGGCCGAGGGTTTCGGCGCGCTCGGCGTTGAC
>VAXX01000604.1 GCA_005885115.1 Actinomycetota bacterium
CACCGCCATCGCGTGCCGGTCGCCGGGCCGGCGGCCGAGCCGTTCGATGGGGCCGGACACGCTGATCGCCGCGATCACCCGGCCGGTGCGGTCCCGGATCGGCGCGGAGACGCTGGCCACCCCCGCCTCCCGCTCGGCCACGCTCTGCGCCCAGCCCCGGCGGCGTACCTCCGCGAGGGTGCGGCCGGTGAACTTGCAGCGCGGCAGCAGCGGCATGACCGCCTCCGGGGGCTCCCAGGCGAGCAGCACCTGGGCCGCGGACCCGGCGGTCATCGGCAGCACCGCGCCCACCGGGACGGTGTCGCGCAGCCCGCTGGGCGGCTCGGCGGCTGCCACGCACACCCGCACCAATCCCTCCCGCCGGTAGAGCTGGACGCTTTCCCCGGTGACCTCGCGCAGCCGCGGTAACACCATGGCGGCGGCGTCGAGCAGCGGGTCAAGCGCACCCTCGCCCAGCTCGCGCAGCGCCGGTCCGGGACTCCACCGTCCATCAGCGTCCCGGCGTAGCAGCCGGTGCACTTCCAGCCCCACCGCCAGCCGGTGCGCAGTGGCCCGAGGCAGTTGTCGAGAACGCCGACACCGCTCATACTGTGTCCCATAAGGCGAAACATACCTCCCAAATTTTAGGATGTCCAGATGGTGGGAGCCGATCCCAAACGGACCCTCGCAGAGAAGGTCTGGGACGCGCACGTCGTACGGTCCGTCGAGGGTGAGCCGGACCTGCTCTACATCGACCTGCATCTCGTCCACGAAGTGACCAGCCCGCAGGCGTTCGACGGGCTACGCCTGGCCGGCCGGCAGGTACGCCGTCCCGAGCTGACCATCGCGACCGAGGACCACAACACGCCGACCGACAACCTGTTGACGATCGCCGACCCGGTTTCGCGTACCCAGATCGAGACGCTGCGCAAGAACTGCGCCGACTTCGGCATCAAGCTGCACTCGCTGGGCGACGCGCAGCAGGGCGTCGTGCACGTCCTCGGGCCGCAGGTCGGGCTGACCCAGCCGGGCATGACGATCGTGTGCGGCGACTCGCACACCTCCACACACGGCGCGTTCGGGGCGCTGGCCTTCGGCATCGGTACCAGCGAGGTCGAGCACGTACTCGCGACCCAGACCCTGCCGCAGGCGCGCCCGAAGACCATGGCCGTCAACGTGGTGGGGGCGTTGGGGCCGGGCGTGACCGCCAAGGACCTCATCCTCGGGCCGGATGACCATCTCGAACATGTCGATCGAGTGGGGCGCCCGGGCCGGGATGATCGCGCCGGACGACACCACGTTCGAGTACCTGCGCGGCCGGACGTACGCGCCGCAGGGCGCCGACTGGGACGCCGCCGTCGAGTACTGGCGGAGCCTGGCCACCGACGAGGGCGCGGTCTTCGACACCGAGGTGACCCTGGACGCCAGCCGGGTCACCCCGTTCGTCACGTGGGGCACCAACCCGGGTCAGGGCGCGCCGCTTTCCGGTGTCGTACCGGCGCCGGAGTCCTTCGCCACCGATGCCGAGCGCAGCGCCGCCCAGCGGGCGCTGGAGTACATGGCGCTCTCGCCCGGTACCCCGCTGCGGGACATCGCCGTGGACGTGGTGTTCGTCGGCTCGTGTACCAACGGCCGGCTGGAGGACCTGCGCGCCGCGGCCTCGGTGCTCCAGGGGCGGCACGTCGCCGACGGGGTACGGATGCTCGTGGTACCCGGCTCCGCCGCGGTACGGGCGGCGGCCGAAGCCGAGGGGCTGCACGAGGTCTTCACCGCCGCGGGCGCCGAGTGGCGGTTCGCCGGCTGCTCGATGTGCCTGGGCATGAACCCGGACACCCTCAAGCCCGGACAGCGCAGCGCCTCCACGTCCAACCGCAACTTCGAAGGCCGGCAGGGCAAGGGTGGGCGTACCCACCTGGTGTCCCCACCGGTCGCCGCCGCCACCGCCGTCCTCGGCCACCTGGCCGCGCCCGCCGACCTGAACTGAGGTTGAACTGACGATGGAGAAGTTCACCGTCCACACCGGGACCGCCGTACCCCTGCGGCGGTCCAATGTGGACACTGACCAGATCATCCCGGCGGTGTACCTCAAGCGGGTCACCCGGTCCGGGTTCGAGGACGGGCTGTTCCGGTCCTGGCGCGACGCCGACCCGAAGTTCGTGCTCAACGACGACCGGTTCACCGGCGCCTCGATCCTGGTGGCCGGACCGGAGCTCGGCACCGGCTCGTCCCGCGAGCACGCGGTGTGGGCCTTGCGGGACTGGGGCTTCAAGGCGGTGCTGGCGCCCCGGTTCGGGGACATCTTCCGCGGCAACGCGCTCAAGGAAGGGCTGCTGCCGGTCGAGCTGGACACGGAGGCGATCGAGTGGCTGTGGGACGCGGTCGACTTCGAGCCCGACCTCGCGGTCACCGTCGACCTGGAAACCCGGGAGGTACGCGCGGGCGGGCACACCTGGGCCTTCCCGCTGGACGACTTCAGCCG
>VAXX01000212.1 GCA_005885115.1 Actinomycetota bacterium
GGGTACGTCCGACCACGGCGCCTTCTTCGCCGCCGCCAACGCCAGCGTCACGGCCGGGTTGATGTGGCACCCGGAGATGTGCCCGATGGCGTAGATCATCGCGATGATCACCATCATGAACGCGAACGAGATGATGCCCAGTTGGGCCATGGAGAACGCTACGCCGGTCGATTTGGCGATCATGAACGTCGCCGCGGCGGTGCCGGGACCACAGAAGACCAGAGCGAGGGTACCGAGGAACTCGGCCACCAGTTTGCGGGACAGTGTCACCATATGCGCGCCCACGGCAACGGAGCCGAAGCCGTGGACCTCACCTCCCTTAGGCGAGGACCGGAAAAAGAGATTGTGTTCGGTAGAGCCGAACGCTGTTTCGCAGAAGTTTCCGCCTCGGGCAGGTCGGTGTCAATAGCTGTTTCGGCATCGCCGGGACCGCTACCGGGCGGACAGCGTCCGTAGCCCGTCCGCGCGGGCCCGGGTCAGGTGCGACAGCAGTGCGCAGCTCAGGAACGCGGCCCAGCCGGCGGCGACCGCGAGGGGGCGGGAGAGGTCCTGCGCGAGGTGGTAGGCCGTGACGAAGGCGAGGAGGGCCAGGCTGTTGCGGGCGAAGTGGGCGCGGAACGGCACGAGGTCGCGCCGGGTTTCGATGACGACCAGGACGCCGGAGTACGGGAACGTGACGACCATGCCCTGCAGCAGCTGACCGAGTCCGACCATGAGCAGCGCGCCGACGGCCAGTACCGCGAGTTTGCCGAGGGTCGGGAGGCCGCGCCGGGACGGTCGGGACCGGGCTGCGGCGAGGGGCGACGCCGTCCCGCGTCGGGCCAGCCTGACGAGCAGCACCCATGCCGCCAGGGCGGCCGCCAGCACCGGGACGAAGGGCAGGCCGCCGGCCCGTACCAGGGCCAGGCTCCCGCAAATGTAGGCGGCGACGCCGGCGAGGTCGGCCAGCACGATGTTCCAGCGCAGTCGGTGGTACAGCAGCGTGACGACGGCGACGAAGACGTTGAGCAGTACGACGCCGACCAGTTGCTGGGCACTGACCCGGATCGGTGTGGCGAGCAGCACGAGGGTGATCGGCAGCGGGAGGCTGTAGATCAGCGCCCGTAGCGACACCGACCGGACGAGGCTGACCGCCCAGACCACCAGCGTCACGACGGCGCCGGTGAGGAGCGTCACGGCGACGGTGCCCCGGTCATCGTCGCGGCGAGGCCGGCGGCCCTGGCGCACGCGGTGAACGCCTCGCTCAACCGGGCCAGGTCACCCCGGTTGACGGTGTAGAGGTTGCCGACGATCTCGCCGCCGGCGTTGAGTCTCGCTTCCCATGCGCTGGCGCCGTCCCAGATCGCCAGGTTCAGTCGCAACGCGGGATCGATCGCGTCGGCGGGTACCTGCCCGACCCGTACCCCGGCGCGTTCCTGCTCTGCCATGAGCTCTTGCAGCTCGGCGGTCATGGTGGTGTATATGAAGATCCGGGTCATCCGTACCCGGCCGAGCGCGTCGAGGTTGGCCTGCCAGTAGCGCCGGCCGATGTCGCTGGCCCACCAGCCGACGCCGCGCGCGGACGGTCCGGCAACCACGTTGGTCACCGCGTCCAAGGTGTACCGGCACCGGTGGGTCGAGGCCAGCAGGTACTCGTAGTCCGCCCCCGGACGCACGATCCGGCCGTGCCGCAGTTCGTCGAGTTGGTCGCCCAGCCGCGCGTACCGGATCCGCGCCTCGGCGGCGATCGGCGTCCCGGTGTACTGGCGCTCGATGTCGATCGTCGTCGTAACCAGCGGCATGAGCAGGTCGCCCAACCACGGTGTGGCCTCGATCAGGTCGCGCATCCGGAACCGGCGCTCGGCGCGGACGGTGGCGTCCAGGACCAACGAGATGGTGATTCCCATCAGGCACGCGAGGAACGACTCGACGCCGCTGGCCGCGTTGGTGAGGTCCAGGACGATGGACACCACGATCGACAGGGCCATCCCGACGAGGGCGATCGGGTCGACGTAGGCGCCCACCCGCAGGGGGGAACGGCTGTGGTGACGCTCGCGGGCACCGCCGGTCCGATCCGCCATGCGGTGACTCCTTCAGTGTTTTGGCAACGCGTTCTCTGTGAGGGTAGATGCGGCCGGCAACTGGACAACTGTCACCGGGGCGGCGCGGTGCGTCCGCAGGGCGGTCACGCCGGCCAGGCCCGCGCCGCCGCCGATACACACCAGAACCAGGGCGCGGGCCACGCCGCCGGACAGCGGCACCGGCGCGATCGCGTGCGCGAAGACGCCGCCGTTGGCGGCCCCGGCGAACAGCGCCAGGCACGCGCCGGCCAGGCCCAGCGCCAGGTCCGCGGCGGGTCGCCGGCGCAGGGCGTACGCACCGGCCGCGACCGCCGCCGCACCGCACAACAGCGTCCAGGGTTGGGTCGTCACGAGGGTACGCACGGCTCCGCTCGCCCCGAGCGGACCCGAGTCGGCGGCGGCTCCAACGGCGTACGCCAAGGCGGCCAGGCCGGTACCGGTGGCCACCAGACCGGCGAGGCGCAGCGCCCGGGCCGTGGCCGGCAGGCCCAGTCCCGCCACCGCCGCGCCCAGCAGCAGGGCACCGGCCCACCAGGTGCCCGGCGCCGGCCGGGGTACCCAGTCCAGCGTGCCGGTGACCGCGAACCGGCGTACCCCGTCGCGCAGCGGTACGGACCAGTTCGACACCCGGTGCACCGAGGCGGGATCGGTGGCCACGTCCGGCGGCGGGGTCACCGACATCCAGTGCGCCCGATGGTCGTGCCACAGGACGGCCGGCGTCGAGGACAGCTTCTGCCACGCCGGTACCGCGGCGGGGGACGCGGTCGCCGGTGGCGCGACCCCGCCGGCCGCCGTCTCGTTGAGGTACGTCGCGGGGGAGTTGACGTTCTGGTAAACGCCGTCCGGTTTCACGGTCAGGTACGGCTCTCCGCCGTAGCCGAGCACCTCGATCGACCGGCCGGTGTGGTTGACCAGTTCCAGTTGGGTACCGGCGGTGACCGCCCGGACGGTCAGGCCGGGTACCGGTGGATCGATGCCGGTCACCACGCACCGGTAGTCGCTGGCCACCGGTACGTCCGCGCTGTGGGCACCGGCCGGCGCCCCGACGAGCAACGCCCCGACGACGCCGAGGAGTACGGCGACCAGGTACCGCATCAGCCCACGGCGCTGCGCAGCGCCTGGACGGTGGCCGTGACCGGCTTGCCCTTGACCAGCAGGGTCGGTGTCTCGTTGATGTTCTTCGCGGCGGCCGCATCGGTGTTGTTGGCCATCCACGCCGAATACGTCTCCGCCCGTACGCACTGGGCGAACCCTGAGTCGGACAGCCCGATGCCGGTGCCGAGCTGAACCAGCTCGTCGTCGCTGAGCCCGGCGCTGCCCTCCTCCGGTTGCTTGCTGTACAAGGCTTTCGTGTACTCCAGGAACCTGCCCGCGGCGGAGGCGCAGCCGGCCGCCGAGCCGGCCCGGACCGAGTACCCCGGCGGATTGCTGCGATCGTTGAGGATGGCGATCGGGTGGTACACCAGGGTGATTTTCTTCTTCGCCACCAGATGGTCGACCGGCACCGGACCGGACGACACCTGGATCCCGGTGTGGTCACTGGTCGAGTGCGCGGGCACCGCGACGTCGGACGGCGGCTTCTGGTTCAGGTACACACCGAAGCCGATCAGGCCGGCGAGCACCAGCACGGCCGCCGCGACGATCGACACCACGGTCGTGCGCCGGCGCCGCTGCTCGGCCGCCAACTGCTCGCGGACGATCCGGTTGGCCTGCTTGGCTTTCGCGCGTGAACTCACGCCGCCCCCTCGTCCGCCGTAGTGCCCAGCACATAGTTGTCGACCGATACCGGGGTGCGCGGGGTGAGGAACAGGAACACCGCGAGGGCCAGCAGCGCCAGATCCCGTACCAGATCCCAGAAGTAGTTGGGGTGGGCGCCCGCCGCCAGTTGCCCGCCGCCGCCGAAGCACCCGCAGTCGATCGACAGCCCACGCGCCCACACCGACGAGATGCCGACCAGGAAGACGGTCAGGAGCCCCGCCGCGAACCCGGCGGCCAGCCGGGTGGCCAGCCCCACCAGCAGCAGCACCGCGAGGGCGAGCTCCACGAACGGCAGTGCGGCGCCGATCACCCTGGCCACCCCGAAGGGCATCAGTTGGTACGCGTTGACGGCGCGCCCCGAGCCCGCGAGATCGGACACCTTCGCCCAGCCGGCGAGCGCGAACACCACGGCGAGGACGAGTCGGGCGCCGGTGGCCAGCCACGGTCGGATCACGATGGTTAGTCGCTGGTACGCCATGGTTAGTTCCCGCCTCAGGACGCGCGCGCCGCGGTGACCCGGTCGAGGAGCTGGGTACGCGCCCGGGCCACCCGGGACCGGATCGTGCCCACCGGCACCCCGCAGGCCGCGGCGGCCTCCTCGTACGACAGCCCGACGAGCTGGGTCAGCACGAAGGCGTCCCGCCGGTCCTCGGGCAGCCCGCGGACCAGGTCGAGGGTGCAGACCGGGCCGGCCGGATCGGGTACCGGCTGCGGCACCGGCAGCCGCCCGTCCAGTCGCCGGCGCCGCTGCACGGTACGGATGTGGTCGGCGCACACGTGCCGGGCGATGGCCAGCAACCAGGTACGCGCGGTGGAGCGGCCGGCGAACTCGTCCAGCCCCCGGAACGCCCGCAGGTACGTCTCCTGGGTCAGGTCGTCGGCGCTGCCCGGGTCCACCAGGGACGCGACGAAGCGCCACACGTCACCCTGGGTCGCCCGGACGAACCCGGTGGCGTCGCGCACCGGGTCGGGGACACCATCCACGAGAGCAAAGGCTACCGGGAACTTTTTCCCGGGTACGGGACGACTACCCGGCCGTGATGTGCGAGGACGTACAGGCGGCGCTGTCGGCCCGGCTCGACGGCGAGCCGCCCGGGCGCGACGACGCCGTGCTCGATCAGCATGTGGCCGGCTGCGTGGCCTGCGCGACCTGGCTCGCCGGGGCCCGGGAGCTGACCGTACCGGCTGTCCAACCGCCGGACCTGACCGACCGGATCATGGCGGCGGTCCGGGCGGATCCGCTCGTCGCGGCGGAAACCGCCCGGCGCCGGGCCGCCGCCGAGGCGTACGCGCGCCGGCAGGTGCTGCGGATCGCCGTCGCGCTGGCCGCCCTGGTCCAGCTCGCGCTGGCGGTACCGACCCTGGTCGGGCTGTTCCTGAGCACCGAGCTCGGCCCGCACGCCGGACGGGAGATGGCCTCGTTCGACGTCGCCGTGGCGGTGGGCTTCCTCGCGGCGGCGTACCGGCCGGACCGCGCCCGGGCGTTCGTACCGGTGGCCCTGGTCCTGGCCGCCCTGCTCGCGACCACCTCCGGGATCGACCTGGCCCGGGGGGTGACCACGATCGGGCACGAGTTCGGGCACCTGGTCGCGGTCGTCCAGGCCGGTCTGCTGTGGGCGCTCGGGCGGGGTTCCCGGGTGCCGGTGCCGCGACCCCGCGTGGCGGGTACCCGATGATCCGGGTACGGCTGCTGGCCGCGCTCGTCCTGGGCGTACTCGGGGTCCTCGCCCTGCCCGCCGGCCCGGCCAGCGCCCACGCCGCCCTCGTGCGTACCTCCCCGGTGCAGGGCACGGTCCTCCAGCAGGCGCCCAGCGAGGTCGTGGTCACCTTCTCCGAGCACGTCGGGCTGGTCCGCGACAAGATCCAGGTGATCGGGCCGGACGGCAAGCGCATCGACAAGGGCGATCCCACGGTGTCCGGCGACGACGTGCGCATCCCGGTGCGTACCGACGTCCGGAGGGGTACCTACCTGGTCAGCTACCGGGTGATCTCGGCGGACAACCACCCGGTCGGCGCCGGTTTCACGTACTCCCTCGGCGCCGCCTCGACCACCCCGCCACGCCCCGGCGACAGCACGGCCGGGCGCACCGACCGGGCCGTGGCCATGCTCCTGTCGGCCGCGCGCTGGCTCGGTTACGTCGGCCTGATCCTGCTCGCCGGGCCGGCCCTGATCCTGCTGGCGTTGTGGCCCAACCGGTTGTCCCGCCGCGGCCCGACCCGGCTGGCCTACCTCGGCCTCGGCCTGGTCGCCGGATCGGCGCTGTTCGAGCTCTACCTCCAGGCCCCGTACCAGAACGGCGGTTCGCTGTTCTCCCCGTCCGCCGGCGATCTCGGCGACGTGCTCAGCGGCTCATACGGCACGCTGCACCTGGTCCGGCTCGCCGCCCTCGCGCTCGCCGTACCGCTGCTGCGCAGCCACCTCGCCGGCCGCGCCGGTAAGCCGGTCCAGGCGGCGCTGGCGATCCTCGCGGTGGTCGCGGTGGCCACCTGGCCGCTGTCCGGCCACCCGGCCACCACCACGGCCCCGCTGCTGACCATCGTCGCCGACGCCGCGCACCTGGTGAGCATGGCGATCTGGCTCGGCGGCCTGGTCATGCTCGTCGGCTTCCTGTTGCGCCGGGCCAACGCCAAGGAACTGGACGCGATCCTGCCGGTGTGGTCCAACTGGGCGACGCTCGCGGTGACCGTACTGGTCCTGGCCGGCACCTCACAGGCGCTGATCAACGTGGCCACGGTCGGCGCGCTCCTGCACACCACATACGGCACGCTGCTGCTGCTCAAGATAGGGGTGCTGGCCGTCGTGCTGGCGGGTGCGGCGGTGGCGCGGCGGCTGGTCCGGCGGCAGGCCGCCGACAAACCCCAGGGGGTACGCCGGCTCCGCCTCGCGGTGTTCGCGGAGATCGCCGGCGCGGTGCTGATCCTCGGGCTCACCTCGGCGCTGGTACAGACGACCCCGGCGCGTACCGCCGCGGCGTCCCCCGCCGGGAGCGACGTCGAGCAGGACATCTTCTCGACCACGCTGGACTGCAAGCTGTACCAGCTCCAGCTCGACATCGAGCCGC
>VAXX01000213.1 GCA_005885115.1 Actinomycetota bacterium
CGGGTGGGCGTGGATGTGCACCGTCTCGGTACCCAGCCGCAGCCGGGCCAGGTTCAGCCGGCCCCAGCGCGGCGGGATCCGCGGGGCCAGGTCCAGCCGGCGGGCCGGTACGTCCGGGTCCAGCCCCAGGAAGGCGCGGATCAGCAGCAGCGGGGCGGCGCTGGCCCAGGCCTGCGGGGAGCAGGACGTCGGGTAGGGCACCGGCGGCGCGAACTCGTCGCGCCCGAAGCCGCAGAACAGCTCCGGCAGCCGGCCGTCGAACTCGCCGGCGGCGTCGAGCAGCCCTTCGGTCAGCCGGTACCCCAGCTCGACCGCGCCGGGGATGTGCGCGTACCGCAGCAGTCCGGCGACGGTCAGCGCGGTGTCGTGCGGCCAGACCGAGCCGTTGTGGTAGCTCATCGGGTTGTACCGGCCCATGTCCGACGCGAGGGTCCGCAGCCCGTACCCGGTGTCCAACCGGGCGAGGTGGTCGATCAGGGTCGCGGCACAGGCGTCCGAGGCGATACCGGTCCACAGGGTATGCCCGACGTTGCTGGCCAGCGCGTCGATCGGCGCCTTGCCCGCGTCCAGCCCGAGTGCGTACCAGCCGAGGTCGGGGAGCCAGAAGCGCTCCTGGAACGCCGTCCGGAGCCGGGCCGCGCCGGTACGCCACCGGGCCGCGCCGGAGGGGTCGTCCTCCAGCGTCTCGGCCAGGTACGCCCGGGCCAGGTACGCCGCGTAGACGTACCCCTGCACCTCACACAGCGCGATCGGCGCCTCGGCCAGCCGCCCCGCCCGGTCGCTGATCGCGTCGAAGCTGTCCTTCCAGCCCTGGTTGGCCAGGCCCCGGTCGGTGGCCCGCAGGTACTCCACGAACCCGTCGCCGTCCCGGTCCCCGTACCGCTCGATCCAGGTCAGCCCGGCGTCGGCGGCCGGCAGCAGCGCGCGTACCCGGTCCGGGTGGGCGCCCCAGCGCAGGCACTCGCCCAGCAGCATGACGAACAGCGGGGTGGCGTCGATCGAGCCGTAGTAGTGGCTGCCGCCGAGCACCCCCTGCGTACCCGGCCCCAGGCGCAGCTCGTGCAGGATCCGGCCGGGCTCCTCCTCGGTCACCGGGTCGACCCGGGTGCCCTGGACCCGGGCGAGGGTTTCCAGCGTGCCCAGCGCGAGCGCGCCGTTGAGCGGCAGCGTCATCCAGCCGGTGAGCAGGCTGTCCCGGCCGAACAGGGTCATGAACCAGGGGGCGCCGGCGGCGATGAACTCGTGCCCGCCGGCCGTCTCGGTACGCAACGCGCCGAGGTCGGTCTCGGTCCGGCGCAGCACCTGGGCCAGCACCGGGTCGTCGGCGTCGATCCGGGAGCTGGTCCGCCGCCAGTCCAGCAGCTTGCGCCGGGCGGTGACGGCGGCCGGGCTCTCCTCCGGCCGCAGATGCACGCTGTCCTGCCGGTCGACCGCAGTGGGCTGCATCAGCACGACGGTGGTCCAGCTCGATCGGGGTGCGATGACGGTACGCCAGACGAGTGAGCCGGTCGTCACCAGCGGATCGCCGGTCGCGGTGATCCGCAGCCCCCGGTTGCCGTCCGCCGAGGTGAACACCAGGCCGTCGGGCCCCGCCTCGGCGTGGAACGCCGCCCCCACCGGCCGGCCCTCCTTGACCGCGAACAGGTCGGCGAAGTCCGCGCCCAGGTGCACCGCGACGGTCAGCGCGGTCGCCTCCCGACCGAGATTGGTCAGGGTGAGGGTCTCCTGCAGCCCGTCGCCGACGACGCGGTCCCGGACCACCAGGAGGGTACTGTCGGCCAGCCCGACGGCCGGTGGCCGGCGCAGGACGAACCGGGCGGCGTACGCGTCCGGCGTGCTCACCGACAGCGGGTGCGGCGCCTCGCCGTCCAGCCGCAGCTCCCAGCGGGACAGGACGCGCGCGTCCCGGAAGAACAACCCGTGCGAGGTGCCGGGCACCACGTCGCCGGTCGGGCTCGACAGGCAGAACGTGGTGCCCTCCACCACTGTGACGGGGCCGGTTTCCGCAGCACTCATGGGCCACCTCCGTGGGGGCCCAGGGTGTTACGGGCCTATGTCAATCATGCGGCCATGACTGTCACATGCCCACCGCAGAGCGGCGCTCGTCCGCTACGGCCCGACCGCCTTCGGTCGGGCCGGCGGCTTGGGCCGGCGTACCGGCGTCGGCGCCAGTCGTGGCGTGGTACGTACCTCCAGCGGGCGGCCCGGAGCCAGCTCGGCGAGGTCGGCGTGGGTCGCCCGGGACCGGCCGGCGTGTTGGTGGGTCGTCGTCGCCGCCGGGACGACCTCGGCGGCCCGGAAGGCGTCGAGGGCGGACCGGTAGGCCTGCGCGTACCCACGCGCCATCTCCTGCGCGCAGAACTCCTTCTCGACCCGGGCCCGGCACGCGTGCGGGTCGAGCCCGCCGACCGCGCGCAGGGCGTCCGGCAGCTCGCCGGGCGAGTCGCAGATCAACCCCGTGACCCCGTGCTCGACCACCTCGGGTACCGCACCGGCGCGCAGCGCCACCACCGGCGTACCGCAGGCCATGGCCTCGATCATCACCATGCCGAACGGCTCCTCCCACTCGACCGGGAAGATCAGGCAGCGCGCGCGGGACAGCAGGTCCCGCTTGGCGGCCGCGTCGGCGACGCCGAACACCTGGTCGGCGTCGGTCAACCGGGGCCGGATCTCCCGATCGAAGTACCGCGTCTCGATCGGCTCGGCGCACTTGCCGGCCAGCACAAGCGGGAGTCCGACGGCGTGCGCGGCGTCCAGCGCCAGGTGCGGCGCCTTCTGCGGATGGAATCGCCCGAGGAACAGGCCGTAGTTCTCCTTCTGGACCCGGAACGGCCAGGTGTCCAGCCGCAGCGCGTTGTGGACCGTGTTCACCCAGTTGAGGTCGGCGGCCAGGGCGCGTTGCCGGTGGCTGATCGCGACCAGATGCACCTCGCTGCCCAACTCGCTGTAGAAGCGGTGCATGTCGGCGTCGACCGGGCCGTGCACGGTGACCACCGTGGGCAGCCCGAGGCTGCCGTACACCGGCGCGTTGAGCGGGCCGGAGAAGGTGTGCTCGTGGACGACGTCCAACCCGACCTCGGCGGCCAGCCGCTGTACCGCCCGGCGGGCGGCCACCGCGTGCATGATCTCCGGGTACGTCTCGCCGAGCCGGTCCGGCACGGTGTGGTCCCACACCGGAACGAACTGGGCGGCGGTACCCGGCTTGCCGGCTCCGATCAGGTAGACCTGGTGACCCTCCTCGACCAGGCCGTCCGCGAGATCCGCGACGACCGCCTCCACGCCGCCGTACGCGGCCGGTGGAACGTCGAAATAGGGCGGTACGACGAGGGCCACCCGAAGTGGTCGTCCGCCCGCGTGCTGCGGCTCGGTGAGCCGCCTCGATTCACCGTGCGACGTGAGGTAACGCTCTCCTGATGAGCCCGCTTTTCCGGACGTACTTCGCAAGACTTCCTCCTCTTCTCGATTTGAGCAAGGTCGCCTTAAGCACTCGGCAGTACCCAGTGTTACCACAGCGCGGGCTAACACCGCAGCAGGCCATAAAGAGGTCACTCCGCCGGACTACTCTGCGTAACCTTTTTCGGTTATTCGCAAAGACGGATAAACCAGTCAGTAGTCCGCGGCAGCCGGGCAGTTCCTCGCCGCCCCCCGAGCGTACGGGTCGGCGCTGTCCGGGGTGGCGGAATAGGCGTCCTGCTCAGCGTAGCCGCACGTCGAAGATCGAGGCGGCGGCCACCCGCTGGAACTGCGCCAGGGCCGCGGCGCAGCTGTCGATCCGGATGTCCCGTCCAGCCTGGTCGTGGGCGGTGTCGAAATACACCATCGCCTTGATCGCGCTCAGCTGGGCCAGGGCCGGCAGTACGGTCGCGAACGCCTTCGGCTTGTCCACC
>VAXX01000214.1 GCA_005885115.1 Actinomycetota bacterium
TCGGCCCCGGCCTGATGCGGTTGGCCGCCCGCGCGGCCGACGACTCGGACCTGGCCCGGGCGGCCCGTCCGGCGCTTCGCGCGCTGTGCGAGCGCAGCGGGTACACCGTGCACTTCGGGGTACGCCAGGGCGATGAGGCGGTGTACATCGACAAGCTGGAGGGCCGGGGCGCGTACGGGATGCGCTCCCGGATCGGCGCGTCCCTTCCGTTGCACTGCACCGCGATCGGCAAGGCCATTCTCGCCGCCCTGCCCGACGACGAGGTACGCCGGATCGCCGCCCGTACCGGGCTGCCCCGCCGGATGCCGCACACCCTCACCACCACCGAGGCGCTGCTGGCCAACCTCGCCAGCGTCCGGGCGCGCGGCTGGGCGCTGGACGACGAGGAGAACGTCACCCGGGTCCGGTGCGTCGGCGCGGTCGTCCTCAACCACCGGGGTGAGCCGATCGGTGCGGTCAGCGTGTCCGGGCTGAGCTTCGACATGGCCCGCGCGCAGGTGGCCCGGCTCGCACCAATGGTGGTACGGGCCTCCCGGGAGGTCTCGGCCGCGCTCGGAGCCCGTGCTTAACTGTGTGGTATCTGGTATACCAAGACGCCGAATATCGAGGAGGCCACGATGTCGACCGCGAAGGTGCGGCAGGCGTGTGAGTCCGTCGTCACCATCAACGTGACTCCCTTCAACGCCGACGGTGGGGTCGACCTCGACGCGTACGCCGCGCTCGTGGACCGGTGTGTGAGCGCCGGGATCGACGTGGTGACCGCCAACGGGAACACCGGTGAGTTCTACTCCCTCGACCGCGCCGAGCAGGCGGTCGCCGTACGCACGACGGTCAGCGCCGCGGCCGGACGGGCGGTCGTCCTGGCCGGAGTCGGGCACGCCGCGGCGGAGGCGGCCGCCGAGGCGGTCGACGCGACCGGGGCCGGTGCCCACGGCGTGATGGTGCACCAGCCGGTGCACCCGTACCAGTCGACCGAAGGCTGGGTCGCCTACCACCGCGAGGTGGCCGACGCGATCCCGGACCACGGCGTCGTCTGTTACGTGCGCAACCCGGCGATCCGCGCGGAGGCGTTCGTCCGCCTGGCCGACGCCTGCCCCAACGTGGTCGGCGTGAAGTACGCCGTACCCGACCCGATCGCGCTGGCCGACATCGTGGCGGCCGTAGGCCCGGACCGGTTGGTCTGGTCCTGCGGGCTGGCGGAGAGCTGGGCGCCGTACTTCTGGCTCTCCGGTGCCCGTGGCTTCACCTCGGGCCTGGCGACGGTGGCACCGGAGCACTCGCTGGCCCTGCTCGACACGCTGCGCAAGGGCGATACCGCGGCCGCGATGGCGGTGTGGCAACGGTTGCGGCCCTTCGAGGACCTGCGGGCCCGGTACCACAACGCGTTGAACGTGTCGGTGGTCAAGGAGGCGCTGGCGCAGCTCGGCCTGTGCCGGCCGGATGTCCGCCCGCCGATCAGCCCGCTCAGCGATGCCGAGCGGGCCGAGGTGGCGGCGATACTCAAGGCGCTGTAAGCCAAGCAGCGCTGCGGCGCAAGGTGTTGAGGGGACGCCCCGCCGCGGGCGCCCCCTCAACACGTCCTATGGGGTGGTGCGGCGCAACTGCTCGCTCATGATGAGGAACGAGCCCAGGCCGTGGAAATCGTTGGTGGCCCGGGGCCGGCCGATGTAGAAGGCGTAGTCGCCGACGTTGGTACCGATGCAGATCTGCGCCAGCTGGGTGTGGCCGGCGCTGTCCAGCGAGATCCGCCCGAGTACGCCGCCCGTCCCGTCGCCGTTGCGCCCGAGGTACCCGGTGGTGGCCACCGGCTTGAAGCTGGCCGCCACGTACCCCTTCTCGACCGCGCGGGAGATGGTGTACGTGAACATCGACGAGCACGACGTCTCGGTCCAGTTGTCCGAGCGGGTGCCCTTGTCCACCACCTGGAACCACCGGCCGCTCGCCGGGTCCTGGTACTTCTTCATCGCGGTCACCAACCGCTGCAGGATGGTGATCACCTTGGCCCGGTTGGGCTGCGTCGTCGGTACCGTGTCGAGCACGATCGTCGTCGCCATCGCGTACCAGCCGACCGCCCGGCACCACGACTCCGGCGAGTGCCTGGTCCCCGGCACCACCCACGACTGGGTACCCGACTCGTCGTACGCGTGGTACAGCAGGCCGTTCGGCGACTGGAGGTGCGTGTTGTAGATGATGAGCTGGTTGATCGCCTCGGCGTACGCGGTGGCCTTCTGCTTCGAGTCCCCGACCAGGGCGCCGTAGTTCACCAGGAACGGCAGCGCCATGAAGGTGCCGTCCGCCCACAGCTGGTGCTGCCGGCTGGTGGCGTGCCAGAGCGCGTTGTCGTTGGTACGCGGGTAGTTGCTGTGCTCCAGGCGCTTCTCGATCTGCATGGCGGCGTTCTTGTACTTGGTCTATGGTGCCGTCCGGCGCGACGAACCGGTCCGCCCAGGTCTGGATGTAGGACAGCAGCTTCGGGTCGTGGGTGCGCTGGAACACCAGGTACTGGCCGTACATGTACAGCGCGACCGGGTAGGCCCAGCTGGTCGGCGCGGGGCCGGCCATCGTCGACTTGACCACCGCGAGGGACCAGTCGGTGGTCGGGGTGCCGCCGTCGGTCACGGTCAGCGAGTCCAGGTTGCCGCCACCGGAAGCGGTCGTGGCGGTCGCCCGGATCTTGTTGGTACCGCTGGCGAGCGTCGCCGTCAGTTTCGCGGTCTGCCAGGTGGCCCAGTCGCCGGTGCTCGCCTCGGCGAGGGTACCGGCCGACGTGCCGTTGACGGTGACCGCGACCGGGCGGTCGGTGGTGCCACCGTTGGCGTACCGGAAGCTGAGCGTCACCGTACCGGCCTTGCTCGCCGGCACCGAGAACTCGACGTAACTGCCCGAGACGTTGTTGTAGTCGACGAAGCCGGTACCGGTGAAGCTGGCGTGGTTGTTGGCGACCACGCCCTGCGAGATCGTGGCCGACTCGGCCTCGTACACGGTCGTCGCGGCCGAGGCCAGCAGTGGCAGCGTGACCGCGGTGGTACCCGCGGCGACGACGAGGCCGCCGACCAGGAGCGTACGGACAAGGGTTGAGCGCGTCATTCAGGTCCTATCTCGTGGTGCCCGGGTGCGCCGCCCCCGCCGGTACGCCGCTTCTACCAGCTCTGCGGATGAGGATTCCGACATTGGCGCTGTCCCGTCATCTGGACGGAGGGTCGTCGCGGGCCGGTCGGGGCCGCGGCGGCCCTCTCCCGTCATGGCCTTCGCCCAAGGCTATAAAAGCTGGTCACTACCGGTCTGGATGTTGACCGCTACGGAAATCCCTCGTAGCGTGCCGCCAAAGGTCAGGAAGGCTCCCTGACAGATCGGAGAACCATGCGCACACGTAGGTTGCTTTTGGCCGGCTTCATCGGACTGGCGACCGTGGGCGCCACCGTTGTGACGGTAGCCGTGGCCAACGCGGCGACGACTACCAGCTACGAGGCAGAGGCTTCCGGCAACGTCCTTGCCGGAGGTGCCCGGATCGCGACCTGTACGCCCTGTTCCAACGGGAAGAAGGTCGGGTTCGTCGGGAACAACGCCGGTACCCTCACGTTCACCGGTGTCTCGTCGGCGGCGGCCGGCAGTGCCACGGTGGCGATCAGGTACGCGAGCGGCACCGCCCGCAGCGCGTCCCTGAGCGTCAACGGCGGAACGGCGAAGGCCCTCTCCTTCGCCGCGACTGGCAGCTTCACCACGGTCGGTACCTTGAACGTCACGGTGACGCTCAAGGCCGGCAGCAACACCCTGAAGTTCTTCAACACCACCGGCTGGGCGCCGGACTTCGACCGGATCGTCGTGACCACCGGCAGCAGCGGTGGCGGCGGCGGTGGCGGCCCGACCGCGGCGCAGTTGCTCGCCAAGGTGTCCAGCTGTGGCAAGCAGGTATCCAACGGCAAGTACAAGACCGACGAGGACTCCGGGTCGGCGACCGTGGCCGTGTGCCAGAAGGTCGGCGCGGTGTTCTGGAAGTCCGACATGGACATCGACTGCGACGGTAAGACCACGACGCAGTGCAACAAGAACACCGACTGCTGCTACCAGAACGACACGTTCTGCCATGACTCGCACGACGCCCCGCTGGACTCGGCGCACCTGCCGTACATCGTGGTACCGAGCGAGAGCGGCATCTGGAACTACACCAAGTTCGGCATCCGGTGCGGCCAGGTGGTCGGTGTCATCTACAACGGCAAGCTGACGTACGCGGTCATGGGTGACACGGGTCCAACCGGCATCATCGGTGAAGGCTCGTACAACCTGGCCACGTCGCTGGGCATCGACCCGAACCCGAAGACCGGCGGCGTCGACTCCGGGGTGACGTTCATCGTCTTCACCGGTAGCGGCGCGGTGGTCAGCCCGATCGAGAACCACACCAACGCCAACACGGTCGGCCAGAAGGCCGCCCAGGCGTTCGTGAACAACAACTGACGTAGTCTCGCGTCAGGCGTGCCGGGTCGCGGGTGCTCCCGCGGCCCGGCACGGTCGTTCACGGCGAGGTTCAGGCGAGGGGAAGACGGATGCGGGTACTGGTGACGGGCGCGCGCGGGAAGGTGGGCCGCGCGGCGGTGGCGGCGCTGCTGCGGGCCGGGCACCAGGTGGTGGCCACCGACCTCGGCGAGCCCGACTTCGACACCCCACCGGCGGGTACCGCGCCGTACGTGAAGACCGACCTGACCGACGCCGGCCAGGTGTACGCCCTGGTGGGCGGGGCTTCGGTGGGCGAGGGGCCGCGGCCGGGGCCGTTCGAGGCGGTGGTACACGCGGGGGCGATCCCGGCGCCCGGGCGGCACGCCCCGCACGTGGTGTTCACCAACAACCTCAGCGCAACGTTCAACGTCGTCGAGGCGTGCGTACGCCTGGGGGTACGGCGGCTGGTGAACATCTCCAGCGAGACGGTGCCGGGGTTCATCTTCGCCGAGCGACCGTTCCTGCCCGAGTACCTGCCGGTGGACGAGGCGCACCCGGTCCGGCCACAGGACCCGTACGCGCTGGCGAAGCTCTTCGGCGAGCAGTTGTGCGACGCCGCCGTGCAGCGCTCCGAACTGCGGTGTATCTCGATCCGGCCGACCTGGGTACAGAATGCCGATACGTACCACCGGAATCTGGGGCCGTTTTTGACGGATCGCGCCAAGGCCAGCGTCACCGGCTGGAGTTACATCGACGCCGACGACCTCGCCGAGGCGATCCGGCTGGCGGCCGAGTCCGAGCTGCCCGGCCACGAGGTCGTCTACATCGCCGCGGCGGACACCATCGGTGGAAGGCACCTGTACGACGCGTGGCAGGAGGCGTATCCGCACTCCAGAACCGAGTTCCGGCCGGTTTCCCGGCCCGACGCCGCGGGCATCGACACCACCAGGGCGCGTAATCTCCTGGGCTGGCGCCCGATGCGCACCTGGCGTGACTACCTCGACGACGACGGTCAACCCCGCACCGCCTCTTGACGGATTGACAACGGCCGTCCCGGCTGATCGGATTTCAGGCTGTGCCAACGGCTAAGGATCCCACCGTGCTGATGAGCGTGGTGGCCCCCGATGAGCCCGAGGGGTATCGCGGGCGCCGTCGGCGTTTCCTTTTCCCGTTCACCCGCAAGGCGGGCGGCGCGGCGTTGCCGGCGCTGCTGGTCGCGGCGAGCATCGTGGTCGTACTCATCGTCGTGGGGGTGTCCCAGCTGCTCCCCAAGCAGGCGGCGGGCCAGATCCCGTCCGGCAGTGGCCAGGGTACGGTCTCGGACGAGAGCGGCCAGCTGGTCGGGCCGGACGGCAGCCTCCTCCCGACCCCGGGCAAGCCGGGGAACCCGGGCAAGCCGGGCGCGCCGAAGGCGACGGGCAGCGCCTCCCCGGGCACGACCGCCACACCGAGCGGTACGCCGACTCCGACCCCGAGTGAGCCGCAACAGAGCTTCGCCCCGATGGCGGTCGAGGCGGAGTCCGCGAGCCTCGGCGGCGCTGCCCGGACCGGTCCCTGCACGGCCTGCTCGGGGACCAAGGTGCGGTTCATCGGTGGCAACGCCGGCACCGTGACCTTCGGCGGGATCACCTCGCCGAAGGCGACGACGGTGCAACTGACCTTCTGGTACCTGGCCGCCACCACGGCCCGGACCATGTACATCAGCGTCAATGGCGGGACCGCGACCCTGACGACGCCGGCGGCGACGGTGGACTGGAACACCCCCAAGTCGGCGACGGTCACGGTAACGTTGTCCGCGGGTACGAACTCGATCAAGTTCTACAACCCGACGGCGAGTCCGGCGCCCGATCTGGACCGTATTTCTCTCCACTAGGTGAGAGATCGGATCGTTACCGGGGGGTTACGGGCCAGACCCTTGTGGCGGTCAAGGGAAACCTGATAGACATCCGATGAATCGTCGGATGTCTGCGAGGTATCACGGGTGAGGCTACTGCGAGTGGGGCCGCGAGGGGCGGAGCGACCGGCTGCCCTGGACGCCGCTGGTCAACTGCTCGACCTGTCCGGGGTGATTGAAGATATCACCGGCGCCGCCCTGTCGGGAGAGGCGCTGCATCGGATCCGGGCCGCGGTGGACGGCGGTGGCCTGCCGGTACTGGCAGCCGAAGGGCTGCGGATCGGCGCTCCGCTCGGGTACCCAGGCAAGATCATTTGTATCGGCCTGAACTACCGCGACCACGCCGCCGAGACCGGTGCCACCCTGCCCACCGAGCCGGTCATGTTCATGAAGGCGCCGGACACCGTCGTCGGACCCAACGACGACGTATGGATTCCGCGCAACAGCGCCAAGACCGACTGGGAGGTCGAACTCGCGGTGGTCATCGGCCGGACCGCGCGCTACCTGGCCTCCGACGAGGAGGCGCTGGCCTGTATCGGCGGGTACGCGGTGGTCAACGACGTCTCCGAGCGGGAGTTCCAGCTCGAGCGCCAGGGGCAGTGGGACAAGGGGAAGAACAGCGAGACGTTCAACCCCCTCGGGCCGTGGCTGGTGACCGCCGACGAGGTACCCGACCCGCAGAACCTCGGGCTGCGCCTGTGGGTCAACGGGAAGCAGTGGCAGAACGGCAACACCAAGGACATGGCCTTCGGGGTGGCCGAGATCGTCCGGTACCTGAGCCAGTTCGTGGTGCTCCACCCGGGCGACGTCATCAACACCGGTACCCCCGCCGGGGTCGCCCTCGGCCAGCCGGAGCCCAAGCCGTACCTGCGCGCCGGCGACGTCGTGGAGCTGGAGATCGACGGCCTGGGCCGAGCCCGCCAACAGTTTGTCCCGGCCCCATGA
>VAXX01000606.1:0-467 GCA_005885115.1 Actinomycetota bacterium
GCGTCGAAGGCCAGGCCCTCGACGTTGCGGTGGCCGTAGCTCCAGACCGCGTTGTGGAACGGGTTGTCCGCCGGGATGCTGCCGTCCTGGTTCAGGCGCAGGATCTTGCCGTTGGGTACGTTCTTGTTCTGCGCGTTGTTGCCGTTCTCCGCATCGCCCACGCCGACGTACAGCTTGCCGTCCGGGCCGAAGCGCAGCCGGCCGCCGTTGTGGAACTTGTTGCGCTGGATGCCCTTGAAGATGACCTGGAGCGAGCCGAGGTCCAGGGACTTGTTGGGGTTGTAGCGGACCCGGATGATCCGGTTGTCGCTCGCGCTGGTGTGGTAGATGTACACCCAGTGGTCGCTGCCGAAGCTGGGCGAGAGCTCCAGGCCGAGCAGGCCGCCTTCACCGTTGGTACCGGAGACTCCCGGGATCTTGCCCAGCGTCGTCCGTACGCCGCTGGGGGACAGCTCGATCACCGTCTG
>VAXX01000606.1:607-2932 GCA_005885115.1 Actinomycetota bacterium
TACCTGGAAGGTGTACGTGGTGCTCGCGTTCAGGTTTCCGACGCTCGCCGTACGGGTACTCGCGTCGGTCGAGGCGACCGGGGTCTTCCCGCCGTTCTGGAAGACGTCGTACCCGCCCAGTCCGATCCCACCCGCGTTGTCGGTCGAGGCGTTCCAGACCAGCGTGATCGTGCTGGCGGTCTGCGCCGTGCTGTGCAGGCCGGTCGGCGCGCTCGGGGGCGTGTGGTCGTTGGACGGCTTGGTCGTCGCGACCGCCTCGTTGCTGTCCTGCGAGGAGTTGCCGGCGGCGTCGCGGGCCACGATCGTGAAGACGTACTGGGTACCCGGGGTCAGCTTGGTGACGGTCGCGTTGAGCGTCGTACCGCTGACCTTCAGCATGAACTGGCCCTGTTTGAAGACGTCGTACTCGGCTACCCCGACGTTGTCGGTGGACCTGTTCCACGCCAACGCGACGGTCGTCTCGGTGACCCCGGTGACGTGGTTGTTCGTCGGAGGCGAGGGCGGGCGGGTGTCGGCCGCGAGGGCGGGGTTGGCGCTGGCGACAAGTCCGACCCCGAGCGCGGCGAGCGCGCCGGCGACGATCAACTTCCGCCGCAGCTTGGGTACCACAGAACTACTCCTTCGGTCGACGGGACCGGCGGCGTCGCTGCCACCGATGTTCTTGCGCTTGCGAAGGACGGACGCGCAGGTTGCAAACTACTGAAAACGTTTGTTACCGGTACGATATTTGGTCTACACGAAGACAGCGAGCACCATCAACATTTATTCCGGTGGATGGAGTACGGGCAGACTCCGCCCGTGGGACCCGGTTACCGGGTCAGATCCAGCGGCTGCCCAGCCACATCCGGGCGACCCACTCGTCCTGGGTCAGGTTGCTGCCCACGTAGATCGGATAGAAGTAGGCGAAGATGAACGCGACCGCGAGTACCACGGCGGCGCCGAAGATCACACCCATCACCCGGCGCTCGGCCGGGTCGAGCAGCTCGGTACCGCCGGCCGCGCGTACCTCGCCGAGAAGTAGAACATCGTCCGGTCGTCGAGCTCCCAGGCGAACCAGGGGACGATGCCGGCCACCACACCGAGCCCGATCGCCAGCGCCCGCCAGTCCCGCCGGCTGATCCCGAACCAGGCCAGCCCCGCCAGGGCCGGGATGAAGCTCCACCACAGGATCGGCGTACCCAGCAGGAGCACCTCCGACGCGCAACTGGCCGCGCCGCACGGTCCGGCGCTGGACCAGTAGAAGGCCACCGGCCGGCCCAGCAGCAGCCACTGCCACGGCCAGGACTGGTACTGGTGCTTGGTGGTCAGCCCGTTGTGGAAGTCCAGTGCCTCGTGGTGGTAGTGGTACAGGTTCTGCAGGGCACCGATGACCGGGTACTCGTGCTGCCCGATCGAGGCCAGCCAGTGCCGGTCGTACCCGACGTCGGTGAGGAACCAGCCGGTCCAGCTCGCCAGGTAGACCAGCACCACGACCACGCCGCAGAGCACCAGCCAGCCGGTCTCACCGGCCAGCGTCCCGGCCCACCAGCGCCGGATCCCGGCACTGCGCCGGGCACCGGCCTCCCAGACCAGCGTCAGGGCGCCGAAGAGCACGATGTACCACAGCGCGCTCCACTTGACCGACATCGCGCAGCCGATCATCACGGCGCTGGCCAGCCGCCACCACGGTACGCCGAACGGCGGCCGCTCCCGGCCCGCCTCCAACGCCCGTAGCCAGCGCCGCCGCCGCTGGTCGCGGTCCACGACCAGGCAGCCGAACGCGGCCAGGATGAAGAACATCAGGAAGATGTCCAGCAGCGCGGTACGGCCCAGGACGAACGCCAGGCCGTCGAGGGTCATCAACAGGCCGGCGGCGCAGCCGAGCACGGTCGAGCGGAACAGCCGCCGGCCGATCCGGATGATGACGAGCACGGCGAGGGTACCGAAGACGGCCGACGCGATCCGCCAGCCGAACTCGTTCATGCCGAAGACCTTGATGCCGGCGCCGATCAGCCATTTGCCCAGGGGCGGGTGGACCACGTACCCGGCGTGGTCGGCCGACCGGTCCCACTCGACCCCGTGGTAGAGCAGGTCCTGGCCCTCGTTGGCGTAGTAGATCTCGTCGAAGATCATGCCCTTGGGCCTACTGAGCCCGACCAGGTGCAGGATCAGCGCGATCGCGGTGACCAGCAGCGTCGGTATCCAGGACTTCCAGCCGTCGCCCGGCATCGGCGGGGACAGCCGCCGGCGGGTCAGCTCGGACACCCGTTCAGGCCCGGGTACCGGGTCGGATCCGGGGGCGGGCAGCTCGGCTTCGGACGCTAGGGCCGTGGTCACGCCTGCGAT
>VAXX01000215.1 GCA_005885115.1 Actinomycetota bacterium
CGGGGCGGCACTGGTCGGCTGCTGGTATCCCTGCGGCGGGTACGGCGCGCCGCTGACCGGCTGGGTGACCTGGCCCTGGGTGACCTGGCCCCGGAAGGTGCGGCACTGGGTGCAGTACCCGTTCGGGTCGACCGCCACGCCTCCGCAGACCTGGCACGGCTGCATCGTCCGCTACCTCCACCTTCACCCCGTCGACCGTTGCGCGTCTGCGACGGTAGCGAACCTCGTCCACCCGGCGTACCGGCCGAAGCGTCGGAGTTAACCTGCCGACCTGAGCCCGTGATCGGCCGCCCAGCGGAGGAGCTCCTCGACCGCCTCGTCGTACTCCAGCGGGCCGCGCTCCAGGCGCAGCTCCTTGAGGTACCGCCACGCCTGCCCGACCAGCGGGCCGGGCGGGATGCCGAGCAACTCCATGATCGCGTTGCCGTCCAGGTCCGGCCGGATCCGGGCGAGGTCCTCCTCGGCGGCCAACCGGGCGATCCGCTCCTCCAACGCGTCGTAGTCGGCGGCGAGCGCGGCCGCCTTGCGGCGGTTGCGGGTGGTGCAGTCCGAGCGGGTCAGCTTGTGCAGCTGGGGGAGTAGCGGCCCGGCGTCGCTCACGTACCGGCGCACCGCCGCGTCGGTCCACTCGCCCCGCCCGTACCCGTAGAAGCGCAGGTGCAGCGCTACCAGCTCGACCACGGCGTCGGTCACGTCCCTGGGGTACTTCAGCGCCTTCATCCGCTGCCTGGTCAGCCGGGCGCCGACCACCTCGTGGTGGTGGAAGCTGACCCGGCTGTCCGGCCCGACCGCCTTGGTCGCCGGCTTCCCGACGTCGTGCATCAGCGCGGCCATCCGCAGGACGAAGTCCGGCCCCTCCTGCTCCAACGAGATCGCGTTGCGTACCACCGTCAACGTGTGCTCGTACACGTCCTTGTGCTGGGCATGCTCGTCGATCTCCAGCTTGAGCCCGGACAGTTCCGGCAGGAACCGGTCGGCCAGTCCCGTGTCGACCAGCAGCCGCAGCCCGCGTACCGGGTCGGCGCCGCACAGCAACTTGGTGAACTCGTCCCGGATCCGCTCGGCGGTGATCCGGTCGAGGTCGGCGGCCATCGCCCGCATCGCGGCGAGTACCTCCGGGGTGACCTCGAAGCGCAGTTGTGCCGCGAACCGGGCCGCGCGCAGCATCCGCAGCGGATCGTCACCGAAGCTGCGCTCCGGCGTCCCCGGCGTCCGGATCCGCGCGGCGGCGAGGTCGGTCAGGCCGCCGTACGGGTCGGTGAACTCGTGCCCGGGTACCGACACGGCCATCGCGTTGACGGTGAAGTCGCGCCGGCCGAGATCCTCGAGCAGGCTCGTCCCGTACCGGACCAACGGGTTGCGGCTCAGGCCGTCGTACGCCTCGGCCCGGTACGTGGTGATCTCCAGGCGCAGCCCCTGCCGGGCCGCCCCGATCGTGCCGAACTCCCGGCCGGTCTCCCAGGTGCTCGCCGCCCACCCCTTGAGCGCCGCCAGGCTCTCGTCGGGCGTGGCGCTGGTGGCGAAGTCGAGGTCGTCACCGAGCCGGCCGAGCAGCGCGTCGCGTACCGAGCCGCCCACCAGGTACAGCTCGTGACCGGCCTTGGCGAATCGCCCGCCCAGCTCGTCGATGACCGGGAACACCCGGATCAGCTCGACGATGGCCCGTCGTTGTACCTCGGTGAGCTCGCGGGACAGCCCCGCCGCAGAAGTGTCCGCCATAGCGCGGGCCAGCCTATCGGCTGGCCCGCGCACGGCTGTCTCAGCCCTTGGCCGCGCCGAGCGTGAGGCCGGAGATGAACTGCCGCTGGAGCGCGAAGAACACGATCAGCGTGGGCAGCGCCACGATCACCGCACCCGCCGCCAGCAGGTTGAAGTCCACGAAGAACGTTCCCCGCAGGTTGTTCAGCGAGCTGGTCACCGGGTACTTGTCGCCGGTCGACATCAGCACCAGGGCCCACAGGAAGTCGTTGTACATCCAGGTGAACTCCAGCGTCGCGAGCGCGCCGAGCGCCGGCCGCGCGACCGGGAGGATGACCTGCCAGTACTGCCGCCACACCGAGGCACCGTCCATGATGGACGCCTCGGTCAGCTCGATCGGGATCGTCAGCATGTAGTTGTAGAGCACGAACACGCAGAACCCGGTCTGGAACGCGATGTGGATCAGGCTCACGCCCAGGTACGAGTCGTACAGCGACAGCGAGTCGGAGACGAACGACGGCATCTGGATCTTGATGTACAGCGAGTACAGCGGCGTGACCATCATCTGCGGCGGCAGCAGGTTGCCCGCCGTGAAAAGGATCAGCAGCGTCTTCCGGAACGGGATCTTCACCCGGGTCAGCGCGAAGGCCAGGAACGAGGCCAGGAACAGGGTGATGAATACGGCCGGGACCGCGATGTAGAACGAGTTCAGGAACGAGTGCGCCATGTCGCCCTGGTTCCACGCCCTGCTGTAGTACTTGAAGGACAGGCTGCTGGGCAGCGAGAAGTACCCGTGCAGCTGGGTGTCCTGGTACGGCCGCAGCGAGGCGTAGAACAGCAGCAGGATCGGCGCGAGCCAACCGAACGCGATCGTGGTGAGGAAGACGTAGAGCACCACCCGGGCCGGGCGGACTCGCTTCTTGCGCGTGGCCACCTCGCCGGCCGGTGTCGCCGGCTTCGGCGACGCGGCCGCCGGGGTTCCGGTGCTGGCGACCGTGGTCATCGACTGTCCTCCCGCAGGATGTTCACCAGGTAGGTGATGACGAACCCGAGCGTCACGAGCATGAGCATGACGGCGATCGCCGACCCGTACCCGATCCGGCTGGCCTCGCCGATGATGTTGTCGACGACCAGGACGGAGAGCAGCTGCAGGCCATTGCGCCCGGTGTTGATGGCGTAGACGATGTCGAAGGCGCGCAGCGACTCGATGACCGTGATGACCAGGACGATCACGTTGATCGGCCGCATCGCGGGGAACACGACCCGGAGGAACGTCTGCACCGGGTTGGCCCCGTCGATGACCGCGGCCTCCTTGAGCGCCGGGTCGACCGACTTCAGGCCGGCCAAGTACAGGATCATGATGTACCCGACGTGCCGCCACCCGGCGAACAGCAGCACCATCCAGATATTGAGGCGCGAGTCGCCCAAGAAGTCGATGCCGTTGCCGTGGGTACGGCCGAGGATCGCGTTCACCACGCCCTGGTCCTGGGACAGGATCAGCTGGGTGAGGAAGCCGATGACCGCCAGCGACAGCGCGACCGGGAGGTACAACGCGCTTTGGTAGAACCGGCTGAACCGCAGTTGGCGGTCGAGCAGGACGGCCAGGAAGATCCCGAACGGGGTGGCGATCAACCCGAGGAAGACCAGCCACAGCAGGTTGTTGCGGACCGCTGTACCGAACTCGGGGTTGATCGTCAGGATGTCGTGGTAGTTCTTGATCCCTACCCACTTGATCGGCGAGATGCCGTCGTAGTTGGTGAAGGACAGCAGCACGGAGACAACCGACGTGCCCCAGATCAGGGCCAGGTCAAGGACGACCGTCACGCCGACGACGACGGACAGAACTAATATGTCCCGGGCCGTCAAACGCCGACGGCGGCCCCGCCGGACCGGAGTGGTCCGGGGGGCCGTCGCCTCGACGGTGGGTACGGGGGGCGCTACCACCAGAACGACCTCACGAAACGGGATTGGCGAAGATGCTCTTCTTCTGAGCTTCGATGTTCGTGCAGAGCGCGTCAATGTCCGACGGGCTGTGCTTGTCGATGAAGCTCTGAATGGCCGAGATCATAACCGTCTGGGCGAAGTCGGGCCGGGTGTCCCGGTCCATGTACTGCGAGATCGACTTCGCCTTCTGGGTGAGCCCGATCGCCTGCTTCTGCATGCTGGTGTACGCGCTGGTGTCGGCACCGGAGTTGACCGCCACGTTGCTGTTGTCGACCTTGAGGTACGCGTTCTCCGCGTCCGCCGAGCCGATGTACTTGGCCAGGTCCTTGGCACCGGTCAGGTTCTTCGCCTTCTTCGGCACCATGAAGCCGTCGATCGGCGCCTCCACCGAGTCGACGCCGTTGGCCGGGTCGATCGCCGGGAAGGGGAACAGGATCGAGTCGTCGACATCGGCCGGGGTCGGCGCCTGGAGCACCACGTGCGGCGTACCGAAGACGATCAGGCCGACCTCCTTCTTGCCGAAGGACGTGCCGACGTTCTTGACCTTGTCGCTGGTCCAGGACTCCTTGCCGGCCATCAGGTCGACGTGGAACTGGTACCCGTTCTTGCGCATGTTGATGTAGTCGAACGTGCCCATCGCGGGCCAGCCGTCCTTGTCGGCGAAGCCGATCGGGGTGAGGCCGTCCTTCTGCATCTGCTTGGCCAGCGTGATCAGGTCGTCCCAGGTCGCCGGGGGCTTGTAGCCCTTCGAGTCGAACAGGGTCTTCCGGTAGAACATGCCCCACGGGTACTGGTAGATCGGCACGAAGTACTGCTTGCCGTCGGCACCCGTGGACGCGTTCTTGAGCGCGTCGTTGAAGCCCTGCAGGCCGGACCAGACGTCGCTGATGTCGGCCAGGTAGCCCTTGGACGCGAAGAACTGCATCCGGTAACCGGCGAACCACGCTGCTACGTCGTCCGGGTTGCCCTGGAGGTAGCGGGTGATGTTGGTCTGATAGGTGTTGTGCTCAGTGGTGTTGACCTTTACAGTGTTGCCGCTCTTAGACTGGTAAGCGTCGATCATCCCCTGAATACCCTTTTTGGGCGTCGGGTCCGAGTAGTTGGACCCCAGGCTGATCGTCTGCTTCGCATGGCTAGGGGTGAGCAAGGACTGCGTCATTACCCCTCCTACGTTCAGAAGAATGGCGGATTGGTTGGGGGATTCCAACGCAACCATTCAAAACTCACCACAGTCCAGCGGCCGAGTCGTCGGATGTCAAGTGCCTCGGTCCGCTTCGTTTCAACTCTGTGACATGAATGTGGCTGCTACGCAACGGGTCGTAGGCCAGGGGCACGGAGGAGGCAATCCGATGTTGACGGCGTGATGTCGCCGGGGAAAAGTATGTTCTCTCTTGTTGACTAGTGGTGAATCTAGGCGGCACCCTGTGGACATGCCGTCGCTCACCCCCAGCGGAACCGGCCTACTGTACGGCGGTGACTACAACCCCGAACAGTGGCCGGACGACCGTTGGCGGGAAGACGTTGAGCTGATGCGGCAGGCCAGGGTCAACCTGGTCACGGTGGGTGTGTTCGGCTGGGCCCAGCTCGAACCCGAGCCCGGCCGGTACAACTTCGGCTGGC
>VAXX01000101.1 GCA_005885115.1 Actinomycetota bacterium
GACGCCCTCGGCGGCGTCCTGCGCGGGTCGGTGGTGCTCGGCTTCACGCTCGAGCGCTTCGTCAACGAGGTCAACGGGGTGTGGCAGGAGGTCGTGGTCTGCGACGGCACCCGGCTGATCCTGTGGCATGGCGAGGACGTGGCGCCGGGGGACGGCCCGGCCGGCTCGATGACCTCGTCGCTGCGGGTGGTACCCCTGTCCGCGATCACCGAGGTCGGCTGCCGCCGGCGGCTGACCCGCACCGCGACCGGGCAGGCCCGGGTGGACAGCATCGACGTGTACCTGCTGCTGACCTCGCTGGACGAGGCCGGCGGCGGGCCTGGCGAGGACGCCGGTCCCGCGATCCGGCACGACGCCCTGCGCTTCGGCAAGACCATCGACGACGGCGGCCACGGCCAGATCGACCGGCTGGAGGAGTTCGCCCGGCTGGTGGCGTCCCTGGTGGGCCGACCGCTTTGAGGTCCGGTGTCCTATTCGCTCGCGTCCGGACCGGCGACCTCGACGTCATCGGCCGCCCGCAGGACGTGGATGCAGTCGCCGGGGCAGTCCCGCGCCGCGTCGATGACCTCCAGGCGCAGATGCCCCGGTACGTCCACCCGGCTGCCCGGGCTGAGGTGAAGTTCCCCGGCATCGTCCTTGACGTACGCCAGGCCGTCCAGGTCGAACTCGAAAACCTCCGGCGCGTACTGGACACAGAGCCCGTCTCCGGTACACAGGTCCTGGTCAACCCATACGCGAAGCGGCTGAGCCGGGGTTTCAGTCTCCGCCGACACGCCCATCCTCCCCGGGGAAGTTCGATCCATACTCGAACTGACGGTACCCGAGCCGGTGACGAATCCACGTCAGCGGGGGAACAGACGGGTGTCGGCACCGGCACATTGGAGCCACGAGCAGCTAGTGTTAGAGCACGACGTTCAAGCCCCCGGGGAGGTGGGACGTGGCACGCAGCGACGACGCGGAGACGCGCGCCGCACGGTGGGAGAAGGAGGCCAACGATCTCTCCACGCAGGTCGCGTTCCTCCAAGAGGAACTCGCACTGGTACGGCGCAAGTTGACCGAGAGCCCGCGACACGTACGCCAGCTTGAGGAGCGGCTCGCCGCGACCCAGGCACAGCTGGCCCGACTGACCGAGAACAACGAACGGCTGGTCGCCACGCTCAAGGAAGCGCGTGCCCAGATCGTCACCCTCAAGGAGGAGATCGACCGGCTGGCGCAACCGCCCAGCGGGTACGGGGTCTTCCTGGAGCGCCACGAAGACGGCACCGTGGACGTGTTCACGGGTGGCCGGAAGCTGCGCGTCGCGGTGTCCCCGGCCCTGGACGTCGAGGCGCTGCGCCGTGGGCAGGAGGTCCTGCTCAACGACGCCCTCAACATCGTCGACGCGTTCGGGTTCGAGCGCGCCGGCGAGGTGGTCATGCTCAAGGAGGTGCTCGAAGGCGGCGACCGGGCACTGGTGATCTCGCACGCCGACGAGGAGCGGGTCGTCCACCTGGCCGACACGCTGGCCGACGTGCCGCTGCGCGCCGGTGACTCGCTGCTGATCGAACCCCGCAGCGCGTACGCCTACGAGCGGGTACCCAAGAGCGAGGTCGAGGAGCTGGTCCTGGAGGAGGTACCCGACGTCGACTACCACGACATCGGTGGCCTGGACCGGCAGATCGAGCAGATCCGCGACGCGGTGGAGCTGCCGTTCCTGCACGCCGACCTGTTCCGGGAGCACCAGCTGCGCCCGCCCAAGGGCATCCTGCTGTACGGGCCGCCCGGCTGCGGCAAGACCCTGATCGCCAAGGCGGTGGCCAACTCGCTGGCCAAGAAGATCGCCGAGCGCCGTGGTGAGGAGAAGCACACCAGCTACTTCCTCAACATCAAGGGTCCCGAGCTGCTCAACAAGTACGTCGGCGAGACCGAGCGGCACATCCGGCTGATCTTCCAGCGGGCCCGGGAGAAGGCCGGCGAGGGTACCCCGGTGATCGTGTTCTTCGACGAGATGGACTCGGTGTTCCGGACCCGTGGATCGGGCGTGTCCTCGGACGTGGAGAACACGATCGTGCCCCAGCTGCTGTCGGAGATCGACGGGGTGGAGGGGCTGGAGAACGTCATCGTGATCGGCGCCTCCAACCGGGAGGACATGATCGACCCGGCGATCCTGCGCCCCGGCCGGCTGGACGTGAAGATCAAGATTGAGCGGCCGGACGCCGAGGCCGCGAAGGACATCTTCAGCAAGTACATCCTGCCCGGCCTGCCGCTGTCCCAGGACGACCTGACCGAGCACGGCGGCGACCCGCAGGCCTGCGTCGCCGCGATGATCGAGGCAGCCGTCCTGCGGATGTACTCGGAGACCGACGACAACCGGTTCCTGGAGGTCACCTACGCCAACGGGGACAAGGAGGTCCTGTACTTCAAGGACTTCAACTCCGGTGCGATGATCCAGAACATCGTCGACCGGGCCAAGAAGATGGCCATCAAGGAGTTCCTGTCCTCCGGTCGCAAGGGCCTGCGCCTGGCGCACCTGCTGGAGGCGTGCCTGGACGAGTTCCGGGAGAACGAAGACCTGCCCAACACCACCAACCCCGATGACTGGGCCCGCATCTCCGGCAAGAAGGGCGAACGGATCGTCTACATCCGGACGCTCGTCTCCGGTGGCAAGGGCACCGAGTCGGGTCGCGCGATCGAGACGGCCAGCAACACCGGCCAGTACCTCTAGGGGCGCCACGACAGACGGCGGGCGGCGCGGGAAGCGCCGCCCGCCGCGTCGTACTCCCGTACAGCCGCACTGCCCATCCAGCGGATAGGGTGGGTCCGGGAGCAAGTTCGGGCGAGGGGGCCTTGAGAATGACCGTGCGCCGCGTGATGGGTACCGAGGTCGAGTACGGCATCTCGGTACCGGGACAGCCGGGCGCCAACCCGATGGTCACCTCGTCGCAGATCGTCAACGCGTACGGGGCCCGTCCCGAGCTCAACCGGGGCGGCCGGGCCCGGTGGGACTACGAGGAGGAGTCGCCGCTGCGCGACGCCCGCGGGTTCACCTACTCCGGCGCCCTGTACGACCCATCGGAGGCCCTGGCCGACGAGGATCTCGGGCTGGCCAACGTGATACTGACCAACGGCGCCCGCCTGTACGTCGACCACGCTCACCCCGAGTACTCCACGCCGGAGGTCACCAACCCCCGGGACGTGGTGCTGTGGGACAAGTCGGGGGAGCGGGTGATGGCCGAGGCGGCCCGGCGGGCGGCGACCATCCCGGGCAGCGCGCCGATCCGCCTGTACAAGAACAACACCGACAACAAGGGGGTCAGCTACGGCTCCCACGAGAACTACCTGATGCGGCGGCAGACCCCGTTCGCCGACATCGTGCAGTTCCTCACCCCGTTCTTCGTCAGCCGCCAGATCGTCTGCGGCGCCGGCCGGGTCGGCAAGGGCCAGGACGGCTCCGGACCGGGCTTCCAGATCTCCCAGCGGGCCGACTTCTTCGAGGTCGAGGTGGGCCTGGAGACCACCCTCAAGCGGCCGATCATCAACACCCGCGACGAGCCGCACGCCGATGCCGACAAGTACCGGCGGCTGCACGTCATCATCGGCGACGCCAACCTGTCGGAGATCTCCACGTACCTCAAGGTGGGTACGACAGCGCTGGTCCTGGCGATGATCGAGGACAAGGCGCTGACCGCCGACCTGGGCATCGCCGACCCGGTCGGGGAGCTCAAGCAGGTCAGCCACGACCCGACGCTCAAGCACCGGATCAAGTTGCGGGACGGGCGCCGGCTGTCCGCGCTGGACCTGCAGTGGGCGTTCCTGGAGCGCGCCAGCGCCTTCGTCGAGCGCAACGGCACCGACGAGCAGACCACCGACGTCCTGGCCCGCTGGGAGTCCATCCTGGACCGGCTGGGTCGCGATCCGATGGAGTGCGCCGAGGAGCTGGACTGGGTGGCCAAGCTGCGGCTGCTGGAGGGCTACCGGGAGCGGGAGAACCTCGGCTGGGCCTCGCCCAAACTCCAGCTCGTCGACCTGCAGTACGCCGACGTACGCCCGGAGAAGGGCCTGTACCACCGGTTGGTGGCCCGGGGGGCGATGCGGACCCTGTTCGGCCCGGACGAGGTGATCGGCGCCATGGTCGAGCCACCGGCGGACACCCGGGCGTACTTCCGTGGCCGGTGCCTGGCCCAGTACGCCTCGGAGGTCGTCGCGGCCAGTTGGGACTCGGTGATCTTCGACGTGGGCCGCGAATCGCTGGTGCGGGTACCGATGATGGAACCGCTGCGGGGCACGAAGTCGCACGTCGGGGCACTGTTCGACCGCTGCCCGAGCGCCAAGGATCTCCTGGAAGCGATCACATCCAACTGAATGTCGTCCCGCCGAGGTAGGTTTTTCTCACCACCGCGTTGGAGGAGGGCAAGGGCATGGCTACCCGCGACACTGGCGGTCAGTCGCAGTCAGGCAAGTCCCGCCGCGACGAGGAGCTCGACGAGGGCCCCGCGCCCGAGGCGAACCCCGAGGTCGCCGAGCGGCAGGAGAAGATCACCGAGGACGTCGACGACCTGCTGGACGAGATCGACTCGGTACTGGAGGAGAACGCGGAGGAGTTCGTCCGCGGGTACGTCCAGAAGGGCGGCCAGTAACCCCGGTGCCCGGCCCGGCGGGGTGAGCGACCCGCCGTCCGGACACGTGCCCGCGATGATCCGCCGGCCGGACTCGCGGGTTAGTCTTCTTCCACGGTTCCACCTTGCGCAGCACACCTGAAGGGAAGCTCGTGTCGGCGGGTCTTGATCCATCCGGGCGTCTGTCCGCGGCGTTCACCACGCCGGGGCTCTCCTCGTTCACTGACTTCCTCAGCCGTACCGCGCCCGAGCTGCTGCCCGGTCGCCGGCCGCTGCCGCCGGGCCTGGCCGCCGACGTGGCACCGCACGCCACCACGATCATCGCGATCGGTTGTGCCGAGGGCGTGGTGATGGCCGGCGACCGCCGGGCCACGATGGGCAACCTGATCGCCAGCCGGGACATCGAGAAGGTCCACGCGGCCGACGAGTACTCGCTGATCGGTATCGCCGGTACGGCCGGCGTGGGCCTTGAGCTGATGCGGCTGTTCCAGGTCGAGCTGGAGCACTACGAGAAGATCGAGGGCACCATGCTCTCGATCGACGGCAAGGCCAACCGGCTGGCCACGATGATCCGCAACAACCTCGGCGCGGCCTTGCAGGGCCTGGCCGTCGTACCGCTGTTCGCCGGGTACGACCTGGAGGCGACCGACCCGGCCCGGGCCGGCCGGATCTTCAGCTTCGACATCGCCGGCGGCGTGTACGAGGAGAAGGGCTTCGACGGCATCGGCTCCGGTTCGCTGTTCGCCAAGTCGGCGCTCAAGAAGCGGTACCGGCCCGGGCTGCCGCTGGACGAGGCCGTGGCCCTGTCGGTCGAGGCGCTGTACGACGCCGCCGACGATGACACCGCGACCGGTGGGCCGGACCTGACCCGCAGGATCTTCCCGGTCGTCATGACCGCGACCGCCGAGGGTTCCCGACGACTCAGCGACGACGAGGCCGCCGAGGTGGCCGAGGAGGTCGTCGCCCGCCGGATGGAGAACCCGGGCGGCTGATCCGCCCTGCCCGCCCCACCCCTGACCCAGGACCCCGAGTCGAGGAGACGCACCGCCCGTGGCCATGCAGTTCTACGCCTCTCCCGAGCAGATCAACCGGGACCGCTCGGAGTACGCGCGCAAGGGCATCGCCCGGGGGCGCAGCGCGATCGTGCTCACCTACGAGCACGGGATCCTGTTCGTCGCCGAGAACATGACCGCGTTGCACAAGGTCAGCGAGATCTATGACCGGATCGGGTTCGCCGCGGTGGGCCGGTACAACGAGTTCGAGAACCTGCGCGCGGCCGGTATCCGGCTGGCCGACCTGCGCGGGTACTCGTACGCGCGGCGGGACGTCACCGGGCGGGCGCTGGCCAACGCGTACGCGCAGACGCTGGGCGCGATCTTCACCGAGCAGACCAAGCCGTTCGAGGTGGAGATCTGCGTGGCCGAGGTAGGCCGGACCGGCGACACCGACGAGCTCTACCGGATCACCTACGACGGTTCGGTGCAGGACGAGCCGGGTGTGGTGGTGATGGGTGGCCAGGCCGAGTCGATGGCGCCCGGGCTGCGCACCGCGCACCGGGCCCAGGCGCCGTTGGGTGAGGCGCTGCACCTGGCGGTGCAGGCGCTGGCCAGCGTCGGCGGGGAGGGCGGGCAACCGCGTACCCTGGCCGCCAACCAGCTCGAGGTCGCGGTGCTGGACCGGCGCCGGGCCGGGCGTACCTTCCGGCGGATCACCGGTACCGCGCTGACCACGTTGCTGGACACCCCCGCGGTGGAGTCGGTCGACCTTCCGGTCGACGAGCGCCCGGTGGTGGAACCGGCCGGTGCCGAGTCCGGCTCGGGCGAGCCGCCGACGACCGACGCTCCGGAGATCGAGGCCCCGGCCGACGGCGAGACGCCGGACGCCGAGGGCTAACTCGCGACAGGTGACAAACTCGTCCCGACGGTACCCGCGAGTGATCTCCCCGTACCGGCCCCGTGCGGATAGTGTCGTTGCATGGACCGGCGCATCTTCGGCCTAGAGACCGAGTACGGAGTTACCTGTACCTATCGCGGCCAACGGCGGCTCTCGCCCGACGAGGTGGCCCGCTATCTCTTCCGCCGGGTCGTGTCCTGGGGCCGTTCCAGCAACGTGTTCCTGCGCAACGGCGCCCGGCTCTACCTCGATGTCGGCTCCCACCCCGAGTACGCCACCCCGGAGTGCGACTCGGTCACCGACCTGGTCGTCCACGACCGGGCCGGCGAGCGGATCCTGGAGGGCCTGCTGGTCGACGCCGAGAAGCGGCTGCACGACGAGGGCATCGCCGGCGAGATCTACCTGTTCAAGAACAACACCGACTCGGCCGGCAACTCGTACGGCTGCCACGAGAACTACCTCGTGTCCCGGCACGGCGAGTTCGGCCGGCTGGCCGACGTACTGATCCCGTTCCTGGTGACCCGGCAGTTGATCTGCGGCGCCGGCAAGGTCCTGCAGACCCCGCGCGGTGCGGTGTTCTGCCTGTCCCAGCGCGCGGAGCACATCTGGGAGGGGGTCTCCAGCGCGACCACCCGCAGCCGCCCGATCATCAACACGCGCGACGAGCCGCACGCCGACGCCGAGCGGTACCGCCGGCTGCACGTCATCGTCGGCGACTCCAACATGAACGAGGTCACCACACTGCTCAAGGTGGGCAGCGCCGACATCGTGCTGCGCATGATCGAGGCCGGCGTGGTGATGCGCGACCTGACCCTGGAGAACCCGATCCGGGCCATCCGCGAGGTGTCCCACGATGTCACCGGGCGACGCAAGGTACGGCTGGCCAACGGCAAGGAGGCCAGCGCGCTGGAGATCCAGCAGGAGTACTTCTCCAAGGCCAGCGACTTCGTCGACCGGCGCGGCGGGGACGCGACCGCCAAGCGGGTCGTGGAGTTGTGGGGTCGGGTGCTGAACGCGGTGGAGTCCGGCGACTTCGCCTCCGTCGACCGGGAGATCGACTGGGTCACCAAGCTGCGGGTCATCGAGGCGTACCAACGCAAGCACGACCTGCCGCTGGCCCATCCGCGGATCGCCCAGATGGACCTGGCCTACCACGACCTGCGGCGCAACCGCGGCCTGTACGCGCTGCTGGAGAAGCGCGGCCAGGTCGACCGGGTCGCCAACGACGTGGAGATATTCGAGGCCAAGGAGACCCCGCCGCAGACCACCCGGGCACGGCTGCGGGGCGAGTTCATCCGGCACGCGCAGGAGAAGCGGCGCGACTTCACCGTGGACTGGGTGCACCTCAAGCTCAACGACCAGGCGCAGCGGACCGTGCTGTGCAAGGACCCGTTCCGGGCCTACGACGAGCGGGTCGATCGGCTGATCGCGAGCATGTGAGCGCGCGATGACCGATCCTGACGACGACGTCCGTGTCGACCTGGGCCGCGTCTCGCCGCCCTTGTTCCCGGGCGCGCCCTGGCGCGGCGGCCCACCACGCGAGCGGTGGCTGGATCGGCGCCGGCGGCGCATCCGCGAGGAGATCGCGCGTAACCGCCGGGGCGAGGCGGCCGTGCCGACCTGGCTGCTGGCCGTGCTACTGGTGGTGGTCCTGGGCGGCTGGATCCTGTTCGCGTTGCTGGTCTGAGGCCAGCGCCGCGGCGTGCCGGCCGGCCGCCGCCGCGGCCAGGAAGTAGGCGTGGTCGGCGTCCAGGTCGCGGCCCATCGTGGACAGCCGGACCGGCAGCGCGCGTAGCGCCGCGTCCAGCCCGTCGGTGGGTACGGACACGATCCGGTGCCGCTGGGCGAGCGGGGCCAGGTCCGCGTGTACCCGGGTGGCGAGGGAGTCCGGTAGACCGGCCGGGACGACCAGGTCGGCCGGGGCCAGCGCGACCCGGCCGAAGGCGGTCAGGCTGTGGTGGGACACGCCCCGGTGGCGGGGGCGCGGGTCGGCGGCGGAGATCCGCAGCGCGCCGACCGGGCGGCCGCCGAGGGTGGCGACCGCGTTGACCGCCTCGCCGGCCGCGACCCCGGAAAAGCCCCAGGGGGTACCGGTGCCGAGGTTCCCCGGTCCCTGGGTGACGATCGCCAGGTCGGCACCGAGCACGTACCGGGCCGCCAACAGTCCACTGTGGACGGTGCTGGCTTCCAGGTCCCCGCCGAACGCCTGCCCGACCGTGACGGTGCCGGCGAGCATCCCGGACAGCCCGTCGAGGGTACGGGAGAACCAGGCCGGCAACGCCGCACCGTCGGTCATCACGTACCCGACCGTCGCGTCCGGTACGTCGGCCCGGACCCCGGCCAGGATCGCCGGTAGCGCCGAGTGCAGGTCCGCGACGACGACCGGCATCCCGGCCAGATCGTCCACTGTGGACAGTTGGTGGTGGTACGGCGAGGCCGGCTCGTCGACCCCGAGGACGATGGCCTGCAACGGGGTGTACCGCGCCTTCACGATGTGCCCCGGCGCGGGGGCCGGGTCGGGTGGGAGCCGGTCGGGCAGGGCCACGACGAGGGCGTACCCGCCGGTGCCCAACCCGAGCGCCAGCGCGCCGACGTTGAGCAGGACGCGGTCCCCGGGTACCGGCTCGCCGACCAGGGCCGGGTACGCCAGTGCCCGTACGGTGTGTGAGTCCACGGTGACGTCCAGCTCCACGGCACCGTGCCAGCGCCGGCCCAGCCCGGTGACCGTACCGTCCCGCCAGCGAATCACCCCGTCACGGTACCCGTGGCGGCGGGTGCCCGGAGGTAGGCGGTGATAGCGTCGGTGAACGTGTCCCGCACCCGTACGGAGCGCCTCGTCAACCTCGTCATCTGCCTGTTGTCGACCCGCCGTTTCCTCACCGCGTCGCAGATCGCCGCGACGGTACCCGGTTACGAGCACGACCCGGACGACCCCAGGGACCACGAGGCGTTCCAGCGCAAGTTCGAGCGGGACAAGGCGGAGCTGCGGGAGCTGGGCGTACCCCTGGAGACGGGCACCTCCAGCATCCTGGACGCGGAGCCGGGATACCGGATCGCCCGCCGGGACTACGAGCTGCCCGACATCCCGCTCGCGCCGGACGAGGCCGCGGTGGTGGGCCTGGCCGCCCGGTTGTGGCGCCACGCGGGCCTGGCCGCGGCGGCGACCTCCGGGCTGACCAAGCTGCGCGCGGCCGGCATCGAGGTCGACCCGCACGCCACCCTCGGGGTCGAGCCGGTGGTCACCGTCGACGCGGCGTTCGAGCCGCTCACGGCCGCGGTCCGGGACCGCTGCGCGGTCACCTTCGACTACCGCACCCCGGAGGACGACGAGGCCGCCACCCGGCGCCTGCGGCCGTGGGGGGTGGTGTGCTGGCGGGGCCGGTGGTACGTGGTCGGTCACGACCTGGACCGCAAGGCCGAGCGGTGTTTCCGCCTGTCCCGCATCGTCGGGCAGGTCAAGCGCACCGGCCGGCCCGGTGCCTACCAGCCGCCCGAGGACATCGACCTGATCAGCCGGGTCGCCCGCTGGACCGGACCGGTCGAGCGCACCGGCCGGGCGACGGTGCTGATCCCGCACGGGCGCGGCGACGGGGTACGCCGCTGGGCCGACGAGACCACCCCGGGTCCGGACGGGGACGTGGTCACCCTGCGCTACGGCGAACCCGAGTGGTTCGCGGCCTGGCTGGTCGGCTACGGCGCCGACGTGGTGGTGCTGGACCCCCCGGAGGTACGCGACGCCGTCGTCGCCCGGCTCCGTCAGGTGGCCCGGGCCTATGCCGCCGCGGGCGCTCCGTCGGTACCGCTGGGTGACCAGGCCACGGCCGGGGTCGGCTGATGCCTCCGCCGGCCTCCGCGGACCGGCTCGGCCGGCTGCTCAACCTCGTGCCGTACCTGTTGGCCCGGCCCGGGATCCGGGTCGCCGAGGCGGCCGCCGACCTCGGGGTCAGCGAACGGCAACTGCGCGAGGACCTGGAACTGCTGTGGATGTGCGGGCTGCCCGGGTACGGCCCGGGTGACCTGATCGACATGGTCTTCGACGGCGACCGCGTGACGATCACCTACGACGCCGGTATCGACCGGCCGCTGCGGCTGACCCCGGACGAGGCGCTGGCCCTGGTCGTGGCGCTGCGTATGCTGGCTGAGACGCCCGGGATGGCCAACCGGGACGCCATCGAACGGGCGCTCGCCAAGATCGAAAACGTGGCCGGTGGCCTGGCCGAGTCACCGGTCGCGGTACGCCTGACCGGCAACGCCGACCGGCTGGCCACCATCCGCGGCGTGGTCGAGCGGCGCCGGGCGCTGCACATCACCTACTACGCCGCGACCCGGGACGAGACCACCGAGCGGGTCGTGGACCCGATGCGGGTCCTGGTCGCCGAGGGTCGGGCGTACCTGGAGGCGTGGTGCCGGCGGGCCGGCGCGGTGCGCCTGTTCCGGGTCGACCGGATCGACGGCATGACCGAGCTCGACGAGCCCGCCGCGCCGCCACCGCAGGCCCAGCCGGCCGACCTGTCCGACGGGGTGTTCCTGCCCACCCCGGACCAGCCCCTGATCACGTTGCGGGTGGGCCGCAGCGGCCGGTGGATCACCGAGTACTACCCGTGCGAGCGGGTGGTCGAGGAGTCCCCGGAGCTGTGGTTGGTCTCGCTGCGCGCCGCCGACCTGGGCTGGGCCCGGCGGCTGGTGCTCGGGCTCGGGCCAGGCCCTAACTACCCGGCATTGGGACTAGGGTCGGGGCCATGGTGCTCTGGGTGGTGCTGGGCGTGCTGGTGTTCGCGCTGCTCCTGCTGGTGCTGGTGACACTGCCGGTGCTCTCGGGCCTGGGCCGG
This sequence comes from Actinomycetota bacterium, assembly GCA_005885115.1. Classification (GTDB taxonomy): domain Bacteria; phylum Actinomycetota; class Actinomycetes; order Mycobacteriales; family Micromonosporaceae; genus AC-43. The sequence continues at coordinate 11,318 of VAXX01000101.1, forward strand.
CTGGGCCGGGCCGCCGCGCGTACCGAGCGTGAGCTGGCCGGCGCGCAGACCCTCCAGATGTCCCTGGCCCACCTGGAGGAGCGGATGGCGGCCTTCCAGGACCAGACGACGGGCGTCCAGGAACACCTGGCCGCTCGGCGGAGGTCAACCGCCCGGTAGCGAGCAATGGTTGACGGAACCGTCCGCTCCGGGCAACACTTCACCGGCGCGGAGGCGGACGAGGCATACCGCGCGGGCAAAGTAGGATGAGTCTCGTCACAGACGAGACAGTGAGGTGGCTTCCGATGGGTGCTCTTCGACCGTGGCACATCGCGGTGTTCGTGGTGGTGATGGTCCTGCTGTTCGGCGCGAAGCGCCTCCCCGACGCCGCCCGGTCCCTGGGTCGCTCGATGCGGATCCTCAAGGCCGAGACCAAGGGCCTGGCCGAGGACGACGTGAACGGCAAGGCCGAGGCGCAGGCGGCGCACCGCCCGCTGGACAGCGAGCCGGCGCCCAAGCCCCAGGTGGTCGACCCGGTTGAGCGCGTACGCGACAACTGACCTCACGTACCGGTGAAGATGCTGCCCCGTCGGCAGCGCGCCAGCCAGTTCGAGCGCGCGGCCGACGGCTCGATGTCACTGCTCGAGCACCTGCGCGAGCTGCGTACCCGGCTGTTCCGGGCCTCGCTCGGCGTGCTCGGCGGCATGCTCATCGGCTGGTTCCTCTCCGGCCGGGTACTGAACATCATCACCGACCCGTACTGCCAGCTCATGGCCGCCCGCGGTAAGCCGGCGCTGGCCGTCCCCGGCTCGTGCAACCTCCAGCAGACCGGTATCACCGACGTCTTCACACTGCGCCTACAGCTCGCCCTCTGGGTCGGGTTGATCGTCGCCGGCCCGATCTGGCTCTACCAGCTCTGGGCCTTCATCGCCCCCGGCCTGCACCGCCACGAGCGCCGTTGGGCCTACACCTTCGCCGGTATCGCCGCGCCGCTGTTCGCCGCCGGCGCCGTACTGGCCTACTTCGTGGTGGCCAAGGGCCTGCACTTCCTGCTCTCGTTCACGCCCAGCAACGTCACGACGATCCTCGAGGTCACCGGGTACGTCAAGTTCATCACCAACTTCATGCTGCTGTTCGGGGTGGCGTTCGAGTTCCCGCTGGTCGTGGTGCTGTTCAACGTCGCGGGCATCGCCAGCTACCAGCGGCTGCTGAGCTGGTGGCGCACGGCGGTGTTCATCTTCTTCGCGTTCTCCGCGATCACCGTGCCCACGCCCGACCCGTTCGGGATGAGCGCGATGGCCATCTGCCTGACCGCGCTCTACTTCGGCGCGGTGCTGTTCGCCTACATCAACGACAAGCGCCGCGCCCGGCGCCACCGCCAGGAGTACGGCGACCTCGACGACGACGAGATCTCGGCGCTGGACTTCGACGTCGATCCGGTCGAGGCCGGTGACCCGGTCGACGGCATCGAGCCGGTACCCCCCGCGCGCTCGCTCGAGCGCCGCTACGACGACATGACGTGACCGGCTCCCTGGCCGTCCTGGTCAACCCGGCCGCCGGGCGTGGGCGGCACCGGGGCGAGGTGGCGGGCATACTGGACCGGCTGCGGGGGACGGGTCGACCGGTCGAGGTGCTCAGCCCGGAGCGCGCCGGTCTGGTACCGGTGGCGTGCCGGGCGGCGTTGGAGGCCGGAGCGACCGCTCTGGTGGCGGTCGGTGGCGACGGTACGGTCCACCTCGGGCTGCAGGCCGTCGCCGGTACCGGTGTCCCGTTCGGGATCGTGCCCGCCGGTACGGGCAACGACATCGCCGCCAACCTGGGCCTCCCCGGTACCGTCGCGGCGGCCACGTCGGCGATCGTCACCGCCCTGGCGCAGCGGCGTACCCGGGTGCTGGACCTGGGGCGGGCCGAGCTGGCCGACGGGACGCTCCGGTGGTTCGCCGGGGTACTCGGCGCCGGGTTCGACGCGCTGGTCAACGAGCGGGCCAACGGCATGCGCCACCCCAGGGGACCCCGCCGGTACGACGTGGCGATCGTGGCCGAGATGCTCGGGCTGCGCCCGCGCCGGTACACCATCGGGCTGGACGGCACGGCCACGGCGGTCGACGGGGTCCTCGTCGCCGTCGGCAACACCCCGGCGTACGGCGGCGGCTACCGGATCTGCCCGGCGGCCGACCCGACCGACGGGCTGCTCGACGTGACGATCGGCGGGCAGTTCAGCCGGGCCGGGCTGCTGCGGATCCTGCCCCGGGTCCGCCGCGGCACGCACGTCGGGCATCGGCTGGTGAGCTGCCACCAGGCCGGTACGGTCACCCTCGACGCCGAGGGGATCGTCGCGTACGCGGACGGGGAGCGCCTGGGACCGCTGCCGCTGACCGCGACCGCCGTCCCAGGCGCCCTGACCCTGCTCGGACCCTGAACCCCTACGTCCCCGACGGCTTCTCGCTCGCCTGGGACTCGATGGTCTTCGGTCCGCCACCGGACCGGATGCCGATCTTGCGGGGCGGTACGACCGGCTTGGTCACGTCCTTGACCCGTACCCGCAGCAGGCCCTTGTCCGCATCGGCCTCGACCTGCTCCGCGGTGACCCCTTCGGGCAGCTGGAACGTGCGGCGGAAGCCGCCGTAGCGCAGCTCCCGGACCAGCACCTTGCCCTTGGTCTCCTCGCGGGTGTCGCGGCGCTCGCCGCTGATCGTGAGCCGGCCCTCGGCCACCTCGATGTCGATGTCCTCGACGTCGACGCCGGGCAGTTCGAGCGTGATGACCACGTCGTTGCCCTCGGTCGACATCTCCACGGCCGGTACGTACTGGTACTGCGCGGTGCCGAAGCTGCGGCGTACCAGGTCGTCGAACTCGTCGTCCAGGCGCGCCAGCGCCGTGAACGGGTCCCATCGCATCAGGGGCATGTGACGTCACCTCCGTCAAGTGGTGGGTGTTTGTCGCCAGTACTCAGATTAGCACTCAGCATAGGTGAGTGCTAGAAATCAGGGCCGTACCAGGCTCATGACGGCGGACAGTCCGTTGTCGGTCCCGGGCGGGGCCGCGGGGAGCAGGTACGCCCGGCAGCCGACCGCCACGGCCGCGGCGTCGGCCGGCGTATCGCCGACCATGAGCGCCTGCTCGGGCTCGACGGCCAGCATCGTGCAGCCGGTCCGGAAGATCGCCGGGTCCGGCTTGCACCGGCCGACCTCGTACGACAGGACGTAGGCGTCGACGTACTTGTGGAAGCCGAGCGACTCGCTGATCGGCCGGATGTCGAAGCCGATGTTGCTGATCACCGCCACCGGTACGTCCCGGGCGCGCAGCTCGGCGAGGGTGGCGATGGTGTGCTCGTACGCCACCCAGCCCTCCGGGGCCAGCAGGCGCTCGTACAGCGCCTCGGCGAGGCCCTCCACGTCGGTGGACACGGTCCGCGCCAGCCCGGTGTACGCGGCCCGGTGCGCGTACTCGTACAGGTCCCGGTCGGCGTACACCACGGCCAACTGGGGCGGCACCCGGTGCGGCACCGGGCCACCGGCCCGGCCGGCGGTGACCAGCCGGTCGGCGAGCACGGTCGCGGTACCCAGGTCCAGCTCCCGACCACAGGCCGCCGCGGCCGCCCGTACCCACGCCACCGGCTCCTCGACCTGCGCCAACGTCCCGTGGAAGTCGAACAGCACCCCGGACGGGCGGTGGGAGGCGGGCCGCGGCGGGCCGTCGTGGTGCACGTCGAGCACGATACCGACCGCCGGCCGGGAGCCGGCGCGCACATGGAGAAAGCGCGGATGACATAGCCTTTGGGGTATGACCAGCCCCGCCGAGCGGTACTCCGCGGCCCGCCGGCGGGCCGCCGAGGTCGCCCGTAGCCCGGAGCTCGCCGGCTTCGCCGTCGACCTCGGCTTCGACCTCGACCCGTTCCAGCGGGAGGCGTGCGAGGCGCTGGAACGCGGCAGCGGGGTGCTGGTCTGCGCGCCGACCGGGGCGGGCAAGACGGTGGTCGGTGAGTTCGCCGTGCACCTGGCGCTGGCCCAGGGCCGCAAGTGCTTCTACACCACGCCGATCAAGGCGCTGTCCAACCAGAAGTTCCACGACCTGGTGCAGCGGTACGGGCCGGGGCGGGTCGGGCTGCTCACCGGCGACAACGCGATCAACCCCGAGGCGCCGGTGGTCGTGATGACCACCGAGGTGCTGCGCAACATGCTGTACGCCGGCTCCAGCACCCTCACCGGCCTGTCGTACGTGGTCATGGACGAGGTGCACTACCTGGCCGACCGGTTCCGGGGCGCGGTGTGGGAGGAGGTCATCATCCACCTGCCGCCCTCGGTCACGCTCGTCTCGCTGTCGGCCACGGTGTCCAACGCCGAGGAGTTCGCGGACTGGCTGGTGACCGTCCGGGGGCATACCGAGGTGGTGGTCAGCGAGCACCGGCCGGTACCGCTGTGGCAGCACATGCTCGTCGGCAAGCGGATGTTCGACCTGTTCCACGACGCCGAGGCGGCGCAGAAGCACGACGTACACCCGGAGTTGTTGCGGTACACCCGCGAGCTGGCCCGGCGGATCGACGGTGACCCGCGCGGCGGCCGGGGCCGGGCCCGGCGCGGCCCGATCGCCTACCGCTCGGACATCGTCGACCGGCTCGACCGCGAGGGCCTGCTCCCGGCGATCCTGTTCATCTTCAGCCGGGCCGGCGCCGACGCGGCGGTCCAGCAGTGCATGCAGGCCGGCCTACGGCTGACCACCCCGGACGAGCGGACCGAGATCCGGGCCATCGTCGAGGCCCGGACCGCCGAGATGCCCAGCGAGGACCTCAACGTCCTGGGCTACTGGGAGTGGCTGGACGCGCTGGAGCGCGGCCTGGCCGCGCACCACGCCGGGATGCTGCCGGTGTTCAAGGAGATCGTCGAGGAGCTGTTCGTCCGGGGACTGGTCAAGGCGGTGTTCGCGACCGAGACCCTCGCGCTGGGCATCAACATGCCGGCCCGGTGCGTGGTGCTGGAGCGGCTGGTCAAGTTCAACGGCGAGCAGCACGTCGACCTGACCCCGGGGGAGTACACCCAGCTGACCGGGCGGGCCGGG
>VAXX01000133.1:0-768 GCA_005885115.1 Actinomycetota bacterium
CGGTACCGGCGCCGGGGCCCGACCCGGTACCGGTCGCGGCCGACCCGCCCCGGGGCGACCTGCACCGGCGGGTACCCGGAGCGCAGTTGCCCGGGGCGGCGGTACGGGCGGCTGACGCGGGGACACCGAGTCCCGCCGTACACGACGCCTCCGCGGCCCGGGCCGCGATGGACGCGTACCAGACGGCGGTTGCCCAGGCCGCCGCCGCACCACCGCAGGCAGCCCCGCTGCCGCAACGCACCCCGACCCCACCGCCCGCCCGGGCAGCCGCACCCGCACCCGCGCCGGCGCCGGTCGCGGCACCGGCGCCGGACGGGCGGCCCTTCGCCCTGTCCCGCCGGGTCCCCGGCGCGCACCTGGCGGCCGGGCTGCGGGAGGCGCCATCGGGCAGCCCGGCACGGCGCACGCCCGAACCCAACCGCCGGGACCCCGAGGCGGAGCGGGCCGCCTTCGACGGCTTCGCCGCCGGCCTCGCGCGGGCCGGCCAGCAGACCGGACCCGACCGTCAACACCAGCACCCAAGCCCCACGAAAGAGAGCACCCCATGAGTACGCCCGTATCCGGAGTCAGCGTCGAGGCGCAGAACTTCAACTGGTTGGTGGCTCGCTTCGCGCACGAGACGGCGGGGGTCATCGCGGCCATCGCGGTGTCCTCGGACGGCCTGCTGGTCGCGATGTCCTCGGCGCTGGAACGGGCGAACGCCGACCGGCTGGCCGCGATCAGCTCGGCGATGCTCAGCCTGTCCCACGGCGTCTCCGACTGCCACCC
>VAXX01000133.1:792-10349 GCA_005885115.1 Actinomycetota bacterium
ACGGTGGCGTACGAGATGGCGGTCTTCGCCAACCGGGCCAGCGCGGTGCTCACCCCGCGGCTCATCGAAGAACTTAAGTTCACCATCGGACACTGACCATGACGCTGCCCCCCGAGGAAGCCGACGAGCCCCCGCCCGAACCCCGGCCCTACCTGACCGCCGGGCACGACGGCGCGGTCGCCGTCCCCGACGGTACCGGCGTGTCGGGACTGCGCCCGTACCTGCTCACCGCCGGGCGGGTGGAGCCGGTCGACCAGACCCTCGAAATCGAGGCTCAGGTCGTCACGACGGAGTTCGGCGCCGCCTCGTACGGGCAGCTGGCCTTCGAGGCCCGCGACATCGTGTCGCTGTGCGCCACCACCCTGTCGATCGCCGAGGTGGCCGCAAAACTGCGCCTCCACATCGGCGTGGCCCGGGTACTCGTGGCCGACCTCGCGGCCCTGGGATACCTCGTCGTACGCCGTCCCAGCTTCCCGCTTTCCCAAGACCCGAACCTGATCGAGAGGGTAATCCGTGGACTCGAAGCCATCCGCTGAGCCGGTCCCCGGCGCGACGCGGGCGCCGGTCCCCGTAAAGATCGTCATCGCCGGGGGCTTCGGGGTCGGCAAGACCACCGCCGTCTCGGTGATCTCCGAGATCCCACCGCTGACCACGGAGGCCGCGATCACCTCGGTCGCCGCCGACATCGACCGCACCGGCCAGGTACCGGCCAAGACCACCACGACCGTGGCGCTGGACTTCGGCTGCATCACCATCGACCAGGAGATCAAGCTGTACCTGTTCGGCACGCCCGGGCAGGACCGGTTCGGCTTCATGTGGCACGACCTGGCGTACGGCGCCCTCGGTGCCCTGGTCATCGTGGACGCCCGGCGGATCGACGACTGCTACCCCGCCGTGGACTACTTCGAGAAGGTCGGCCTGCCGTTCGTGGTGGCCATCAACCTTTGCGACGGCGTACTCACCCACGACCTGGCCGACCTGCGCTGGGCGCTCGCGATCGACCCGGCGATCCCGCTGATCACCTTCGACGCGCGGGACCGGCTGTCGGTACGCGACGCGCTGCTCTCGGTCCTGCGGCACACGCTGGAGAAGACCGGGGCGCCGGCGTCGTAGGACGCGGGCGCCCCGGCCTCAGCGTCGGGTCAGACGTGGCCGGCGGACCAGCAGGCGGTACCGCTGTGGCAGTTCTCCAGGTTGGTCAGCGCGGTGTGCAGTTGCGCCAACCGGGCCGGGGTCAGGGTACCCACGATGTTGTGCAGTTCGTTCGGATCGTTCACGTGGTCGTAGTACTCCTTCGAGCCGTCGACGTACTCGACGTAGGTGTACGCGTGCGTACGGATCGCCTCGTAGCTCGGCGGGTTGCCACTGTTGGGCGCCGGCATGTCCGGGTCGCCCGCCGTGGTGTCCGGTCCGTGGTGCTCGACCAGGTTGGCCGTACGCCAGTTGGCGCCGGATCCGCCGTGCAGCAACGGAAGCAGGCTGTGTCCGTCCACAGTGGACGCGATCGGGGCGCCGCCCAGTTGCTGGAACGTCGGGGCGAGGTCGATGTTGGCCACCGCCGAGGTGCTCGACCGGCCGGCCGCGATGCCCGGCCCGGCCACCACCAGCGGTACCCGGATGTCGGTGTCGAACGCGGTCATCTTCCCCGGGTTCAGCCGGTACTCGCCCATGTGGTACCCGTTGTCGGAGCTGAACACCACGTAGGTGTTGCCGGCGACCCCGGCGTTGGTCAGCGCCGCCCGCAGCGTACCGATGAGCTTGTCGACGGCCTGGACCGCCTGCGCGCGCTTGCGGAACGAGGTGTCGATGTTCTGCTTCTCGGCCGCCGTCAACGGGGTCCGGCCGGCCAGCCACGGCGGGGCGTTGGTGGGCAACGTGTTGAACGCCGGACCGCGCGGCGCGGTCAGGCCGGGGAAGTCGCCCGCGTCGCGCGGCGCCGGGGTGTACGGCGCGTGCGGCGCGAAGGTCGCGACCTCCAGCAGGAACGGCTTCTTCGCCGCCGCCGAGTTGGCGATGAACGTGGAGCCCTTACCGGCCAACACGTCGGTGAGGTAGTCCTGCGGCTGGCTGCCGTAGTGGACGACCGTGTGGTTCTGGTTGAGGTCGTAGTTGAACTCCGGGTAGCCGTTGCCGGCCACGTCCCACTCGCTCCAGCCCGGGGGCACGTACGGCAGGGTGCCGCCCTCGGTGTTGGCCGGCTCGTACCCGTTGAGGTACTTGCCCATCATCGCGGTCCGGTACCCCTTGGCCTGCAAGGCGGTCGCGAAGGTGTGCGCCTCCTCGCCGTGGCCGTGGAAGTAGTCGAACCCGCCGTCGTTGCCACCGTTGGTGAACACCCCGGTGTCGTGCGGGAATCGACCGCTGAAGATGGACGAGCGGGACGGGCAGCACAGCGAGTCGGTCACCACGTAGTCGTTGAACGTCATCCCCTGGGTCTGCAGCTTCTGCACCTGCGGCAGGTACTTGATGAGGTTCCAGGACAGGTCGTCGGTGAGCACGAACACGATGTTCGGCGGGGCGACGGCGGCTGCGGCGGCCGGGCGGGTGGCGGCGAGCGTCACGTGGGCGCCGGCGACCGCGGCCACCAAGGCGGCCGTCGCACCGGCGGTGCACAACAGCAATCTTCGGGTACGTGTCATGACGCTGATCGTTGTCGATGCGTGCATGGTCCGGGTTGAGGCAGTGTTAGGGTTGTGTCAATGCGCGCTCCCGATTCCCCGCCGGTCGGGCATCCGGTGATGCTCCAGCAGTGGCGGCTACTCACCTTCCTGCACTGGCGGTACCCGGTCGAGGCGGTCCAGGCGCTGCTGCCCGACGGGCTACGCGTCCAGAGCTTCGACGGTACGGCCTGGGTCGGGTTGGTACCGTTCATGATGCGTGGGGTACGCGCACCGGGCGTCCCGCCGGTGCCGTGGCTGTCGGACTTCCCGGAGACCAACGTCCGCACGTACGTCGAGGGGCCGGACGGCCGCGTGGGCATCTGGTTCTTCTCCCTCGACGCCGCGCGGCTGGCACCCGTACTGGCCGGGCGGACCGCGTACGGGCTGCCGTACTGCTGGTCGTCGATGGACGTGAGCCTGTCCGGACGGGAGCTGTCGTACCGGTCGAGCCGGCGCTGGCCGGGTCCCGCAGGCGCGCGCTGCGACGCGGTGGTGGCCGCGGGACCGGCGTACGACGAGGCCGACCTCGGGCCACTGGACCATTTCCTGACCGCCCGGTTCCGGCTCTACTCCGTGCTCGCGGGACGGCTGGTGGCCGCCGACGCGGAACACCCACCCTGGCCGCTGCACCGCGGCCGGCTCGTCCGGCTGGAGCAGGACGTCCTGGAAGCGGCTGGGCTGCCCACGCCGACCGGCGAGGCGCTCGTGCACACCTCGCCGGGAGTCGCGGTACGGATCGGACTGTGGCACCCGGTCAGAACGGGGTGAGGGTGACCTGTACCGACCTGGGCGCGCCGTCGTGCACCAGCGCCTCGAAGTGCCCGACGTCGTCGAAGGCGAACCCGTACGCCTTGCCGTCCACCTCGAAGCTGTGCAGGATCCGCGAGTAGTGGTCGGTGACGGCGGTCCGGTAGAACGTGTTCGGATCGAGGCTCGGTTGGGTGTGGATCGCCGCGAGCGTGGTCCGGTGCAGCGCGGCGCAGACCGTCCGGGCGATCGGTCCGGCCACGAGGTCGTTGGGGGCGGCCAGGTTCCCGGCGCAGCCGAACACATCCGTGGTCGAGGGCTTGTGGATGGTGTACACCCGGGCGCCGGACGGGTCGGTGAAGTTCAGGTTCCCGGACCCGTCGGTGCGCCCGAGGTAGTTCGTACCCGGCTGGTTCTCGAACGGCGCCACGGTCAGTGTCGCGCTGCGGTACGTGTTCCACGCGGTGGTGACGTAGCTGTCGAAGTACGTCGCGCTGAACACGCCGCGCTCCACGCCCTTGAGCGGTGACTGGACCCGCAGCAGCGTACCGTCGGACCGCCGGTCGATCAGCTTGCCCCAGTCGCCCGGCTGACTGGCGATGGCGGCGAAGATCCCGGCGCGGCCGCCCGGCTTGAGCTCGCCGGTCTTCAGCGTGCCGCCCGAGCCGGTGGTCAGCGTCACCATGTGCGGCACGGAGAACATGTCCACCATCGACGTGTTGATCCACAGGCCGCGGGGGTGAGGAAGAACTTCAGCTTGGCGCCGAAGGACATGTACATCCGGCCGGAGATCCCGACCGGCAGCTTGAGGGCACGGGTGGCGCCCGGTGCGGGGCCCGCGATGGAGACATCGGGCGCGGGTACCGGTGGGAGCGAGCCGGCCGGCCACGGGGTGAACGTACCGGCGGCGTTGACGTAGCCGAGCCGGCCGGTGTTCAGGTTCACGCCCAGGACGTAGAGGTAGACCTTGTCGCCGCGGCCGGAGTCGTTGGTGACGCGCAGCGGCAACAGGTTCAGTGGGGCGGCGTGTGCGGGCGCCACCGCGACGAGTACGGGGACGGTGACCGCCAGGGCGGCGAGCAGCTTCCACAGTCGACGCATGAGAGGTCCTCCCTTGGTTCCAGAGAGCGCTCTCACAGCCTGGCGCGGATAGCGATTGCTGTCAATAGAACCGGTCAGTCCAGCTTGACCGGCTGGCGGGTACCGCTCTCCAGCGCGGCGACGCACGCCTGCGCGACGACGGTGGCGACGTAGCCGTCCCAGGCGGTCGCGCCCCGGGGTACCCCGTCGGTACGTAACCCGTCCACCCAGTCCTGCAACTCCCGGCGGTACGCCTCGCCGAAGCGCGGTAGCCAGTCCTGCGGCAGGACCCGGCCGACGAACGAGTCCCGGCGCAGTTGCGTGGCCGCCGGCGTGTCCAGCGACACCGTGGCGTCCTCGCCGACCAGCTCGCAGCGCACCTCGTAGCCGTACCGGGCGTTGACGAACACCTCGATGTCGACCAGCACCCCGCTGGCCGTCTCCAGGACGAGCAACTGCGGATCCTGGGTACGCCCGGCGGACCGGCTGCGCCGGGGCGTGTGTACGGTCGCCGCGACGAACTCCTCGCCCAACAGCCAGCGAGCGATATCGATCTCGTGGACCGCCGAACCGAGGATCGGCATCGCGCTGGGCAGCCCGGCCGGCGCGCTCGGGTTGCGGTGTACGCAGTGCAGCAGCAACGGCGCACCGAGCGCGCCACTGTCCACTGTGGACTTCAAGGTGGCGTACCCCGGGTCGTACCGGCGCATGAACCCGACGCTGACCAGCCGACGCCCGGCCGCCCGCTCGGCGTCGACGATGCGCTGGCAGCCCTCGGGCGTCGGGGCGAGCGGCTTCTCGCACAGCACCGGCTTGCCGGCCGCGATGCTGGCCAGCACGAACTCCTCGTGCGTACTGTCGGACGAGGCGACCAGGACGGCATCCACCGTATCGGCGCGGATCAGCGCGATCGCGTCGGCGAACACCCGGGTACCCGGGACGGTCCCGGCGACCGCGGCCGCGCGGTGCGCGTCCAGGTCGTACACCGCGGTGAGCGCCGCTCCGGCGACCACGCTGCCGAGCAGCCGGGCATGGTCGGCGCCCATCACACCGGTCCCGATGACACCGATGCGGATCACGCTCCCACCTCCACCCAGCCGCCGGTGCGTACCGACCCGGTCATCGCGTCCAGGACCAGCGCCGCGGCGAGCGCGTCCCCGATCGTCGCGCCGTACGGCTTGCCCTCGGCCACCGAACGCAGAAAGCGTTCCGCCTCAACGACTTTCAGGTCGTCGAAGCTCATCGGGATGCCGGCGCCGGGCGCGAACGCGGTGAGGTCGCCGTCGCCGGGACGGGCGAGGACGGTGCTGACGCTCTGGTCCTGGTAATCCTCGCCGAGGCTGCGCCGTAGCTCCCCCATCCGGCGGAAGTCCCAGGCGAGCATCCCGTGCGTACCGTGCACCTCCACGCCGTACGCGCACTGCTCGCCGACGCTGACCCGGCTGGCTTCCAGAACGCCCCGGGCGCCGCCCGCGAAGCGCAGCAGGGCCGCGACGTAGTCCTCGTTCTCCACCTCGCCCAGCTCGCCGCTGCCGCGTGCGAAGTGGCTGCCGGAGCTGGCCGGGCGGGGGCGGCGCGGGATGACGACCGCGGTGTCGGCGACCACCGAGGCGATCTCGCCGATCAGGTACCGGGCTAGGTCCACGCCGTGCGAGGCGAGATCGCCGAGGACGCCGTTGCCGCCCCGGGCCCGCTCGAAGCGCCAGGACAGGGCGCCCTGCGGATGGGCGGCGTAGTCGCTGAACAGCCGGATCCGTACGTGCGTCACCGTGCCCAGATCGCCGCACGCGATGTGCTGCCGTGCGGCGGCCACCGCCGGGGCGTTGCGGTAGTTGAAGCCGACCGTGCACTGGACGCCGGCCCGGGACACCGCGTCGGCGACGGTGGCCGCGTCGGCGGCGGACAGCCCGACCGGCTTCTCGATCCACAGGTGCTTTCCCGCCTCGGCGACCGCTACGCCGATCTCGCGGTGCAGGACGTTGGGCGCGGTGACCGAGACGGCGTGCACCCGCGGATGGCTGACCAGCTCGCGCCAGTCCACGGTGGACACTCCGAATCCGTACCGCTGGGCGGCCGCGTCCGCACGGCCCGGCTCGCGATCGGCGACCGCGATCAGCTCGGGGCGCAGGGGCGCGTCCGGGTAGTGGTGCGCCAGGCGGGCGTACGCACGGGTGTGCACCTCGCCCATCCAGCCGAACCCGACGACCCCGACCCCGATCGCGGTCATCCGGTCACCTTCTCCAGGTACGCCAGGCTCCGCCGGACGTCCTCGACCGGACCGGTGTCCGGGGCCGGCGGCCCGTCCAGCGCGGTGTCCTGCTCCAGGACGTACCAGCCGGGGTAGCCGGAGTCGGTGAGTCCCCGGACGATCCCGGCGATGTCCACGTCGCCCTCGCCGAGGGGTACGTACAGGCCGGCCCGGACCGCCCCGACGTAGCTGACGTCACCGCCCGCGACGCTGGCCGCGACCGACGCCCGTACGTCCTTCAGGTGCACGTGCGCGATCCGCTCGGGGACCGTCGCGATCAGCTCGACCGGATCGGTACCGCCGATGAGCAGGTGCCCGGTGTCCAGGCACAGCGGCACGTCGCTGTCCTCCAGCAGCCGCCGTACCGAGGCGCGGTCCTCGATCGCGGTACCGACATGGGGATGCAGCGCCGCGGTCAGCCGGTGCTCAGCGGCCACCCGACGCAGGCTGTCCAATGTGGACAGCAGGACCCGCCATTCCGTCTCGGTGAGCGTCACCCTACGGTCGTAGCTACCGTCGGCGGACCGGGCCGCGAGGACGACGACCTCGGCCCCGGCCGCCGCCAACGTGGCGATGGCCGCCGCGGCGGCCGCCAGGTCGCCCGCCGTGGCGCAGTGCATCGGTACCGGCAGGAAACCGCCGACCAGCCGCAGCCCGTACGGTTCCAGCGTGGCCCGGACATCGGTGCCGAGGTACCCGGTCGGACCAAGCTCGGTCGCGTCCAGCCCGAGCGAGCGCAACTGGGCGAGAACCACCTCCGGCGGCAGCTCGTACCCCCAGTCGGGTGCCTCGCACACCCCCCACGAGATCGGCGCACCCGCGAGTCTCACGAGATGTCCTCCAGCATCTCCTGGCCGACCGAGGTCCGTTCCAGTTCGTGCGCGAGCTGTTCCAGTTCGGCGCCGCCGGCCATCAGCCGGGTCAGCTCGGGCAGCGGGATCTCCGACTTGGCGAAGTCACCGAGACTGCGGCCCCGGTTGAGCAACAGAAACCGGTCCCCCACCGGGTACGCGTGGTGCGGGTTGTGGGTGATGAAGATGACCCCGAGGCCGCGGTCGCGGGCCTGCACGATGTACTTGAGCACCACGCCGGCCTGTTTGACGCCCAGCGCCGAGGTCGGCTCGTCGAGGATCAGCAGCCGGGCACCGAAGTACACCGCCCGCGCGATGGCCACCGACTGGCGCTCGCCGCCGGACAGCGTACCCACCGGCTGGTCCGGATCACGGATGTCGATGCCCATGTCGAGCATCTCCTTGCGGGTGGTCCGCTTGGCCGTCTCACTGTCGAATCGGCGCCACGGCCCCCAGCCCTTGGTCGGCTCGGAGCCGAGGAAGAAGTTGCGCCAGATGGCCATCAGCGGGACCATCGCGAGGTCCTGGTACACCGTGGCGATGCCGGCGTCCAGGGCGGCGCGCGGGGTCGGCAGGATCAGCCGCTTGCCGTCCAGGAACAGCTCGCCACGGTCCGGCTGGTACACGCCGGACAGGATTTTGATGAACGTTGACTTGCCCGCGCCGTTGTCGCCGAGCACGCAGGTGACCTGCCCGGCGCGTACGGTGGTGGAGATGCCGTACAGCGAGATGACGCTGCCGAATGTCTTGGCGATATCGCTGATCTCCAGTAGTGGCGCGGTTTCCGCCTCAGTCATCGCAGGTCACCTCCGGGTCTGTTCGGCGTAGCGGCGGACCACCTGGGTGGCGAGTACGGCCAGCAGCAGCATGGCGCCGAGGAAGAACTTGAACCAGTCGGCGTCCCAGCCGGCGTACACGATGCCCTGCGAGGTCATGCCGAAGATGAGCGCGCCGACCGACGCCCCGATCGCCGAGCCGAAGCCACCGGTGAGCAGGCAGCCGCCGATCACCGCGGCCACAATGTAGATGAGTTCCTGGCCGAAGCCGGCCTGCGCCTGGATCGAGGTGAGCCGGGTGATCTGGGTGTTGCCGATGAACCAGGCCGCCGTCGAGGTCAGCATGAACAGGGTGATGGTGGTGCGCCTGACCGGTACGCCGACGTAGGTGCTGGCGTTGCGTTCCCCGCCGACGGCGAAGATCCAGTTACCGAACCTGGTGCGCAGCAACAGGTACGAGCCGCCGATGGTGACCAGGATCCACCACAGGATGGCGATCTCGAACGGCGCGCCGGCGATGGTGACCGTACTGGCGAGCACCCGGCGCAGGATCCGGTACCCGGCCACCTTGTCGAAGTTGTTGACCTGCACCGTGTTCGTGACCAGTTTGGTGATGCCGAGGTTGAGCCCTTGCAGCATCAGGAAGGTGCCCAGGGTGATGATGAAGCTGGGCAGCCCGGTGCGCATCACCAGGTACCCGTTGACGAAGCCGATGGCCAGGCAGATGGCCAGCGACAGGGCCAACGCCAGCCAGGTGTCGAGCCCGTAGTAGGTGGTCAGGAGGCCGCTGGCGAGGCCGGCCGTACCGGTCTGGACGCCGGCGGACAGGTCGAAGTGCCCGCCGATCATCAGCAGGGCCACGGCGACCGCCATGATGCCCAGCGTCGAGGCGGGATCCAGCCAGTTCGCGATGCCCTGCGCGGACCGGAAGACATCCGACAGCGACGCGAAGAAGATGAAGACGACGACGGCGCCGATCAGCGAACCGAGTTCGGGCTTGACCAGCAGCCGGCGCAGCGGCCCGACGCGGGCCACCCGCTCATCGGCGCCGATCGCGGTGGCGGCCATGAGGGAACCTCCAGGGGGTGGGCGGAGGGGGCGGGGAACACCCCCTCCGCGGGCGATTCATCGGGTACCGGCGGCCGCCAGCTTCTCGATCTTGGCGGCGTTGTCCTTGGTGACCAGCGTCGGACCG